>JAEVZT010000003.1 GCA_023392115.1 Chloroflexota bacterium | reverse complement strand
CGAAACAGGGTGAGGTTTGAAAAGGCGCAGTGGAATACCGGACGCGCCCTCTTAAGCCTCCGGCATGCAGATGTCGCCAAATGGAGAGGTTCTAGCGTTCCTGCCGCAGCAGCAGCGCGCGACCGCTTTCCGCCAGCGCTGCCGCGACGATCGCCTTCGCCAGATCAAGCGCGATGAACGGCGCAACACCCGCCGTCCAAGCCGCTTCCCACGACATATTCAGGTTGAGTTTGAGCAGCAGCGTCCCGAGCGTGTAGATCACGGCGATTCCGGCGACACCTGCCAGCCAGCGCTGCATCATGCGGCGGCTGCCGCGTTCGACCAGCAGACCGGCGACGTATGCCGCCGGGACGAAACCGATCAGGTAGCCCGCCGTTGGACCGAACAGTGCCGCCGCGCCGATCGCGCGCGAATCGACAGGGAAACCGGCGGCGATAAGCGCCAGATAGGCGAGCTGGCTCATCATGCCGTCCCGCGCGCCGAGCACCAGCCCCGCGAGCAGAACGGTCAGCACTTGCAGCGTGATCGGCACGGGACCGATGTTGACAGTCAGCCGCGCCGAGATGATCGTCAGCAGCGTGAACGCGCCGATCGCAGCCAGCCGGTAGGCGAGGCTGTAATCACGGGTACGTGGAAGTGTCCTGAGCATGGTAAAACCTCTTGCTGTTAAGCCTAGAAGGGTCGGCAAAGCGCCGAAAACCTTTCCTATTGTACGGGTGAATGTCTCTGACCAGAACTCCCCCAACGCCGGAGAATGACAATCGGCGGCGAAGTGGCGATACTTTACAGGGTATTCTCAGGCAGCGGCTCGACGAGCACGTCGACAGGCTCAAATCCGCGCTTGTACAGAACCGGTGTCGAACCGGGGTTATCGGTTTCGTCGAGCGTTTCGTACTCGTTTTCGATCAGGAACACACGCACGCCGAGCGTCGGCAGGTCATAGCGCGTGCGATGCACGCCGACCGTCTGCACGTTGCGAATGTACACCAGCCTCGATTTTGGATCGAGCCGGCGCACCCGCCCGCGCACGCGGTTAAATGGCATGCCCCTCAGCTCGTTTCGCAAAGCTTCGCGCTGCTGCGCGTTCAAATAGGTCATAATCTCGTCCCTTAGACCGATGATAAAATCGTCGGCATAATTGTATAATCGAGGCTGGTTACTGCCAAAGGTTTCCCATGTTTGAACCTGTCTCCGTTGGAGAAATCACCGCGCACATCCGCATGATGCTCGAAAGTGACAGCCGTTTGCAGGATGTTTGGGTGACGGGTGAAGTCTCAAATTTCAAACAAGCGGCGTCGGGACATCTGTATTTTTCGCTCAAGGACAGCCGCGCGCAGATCCAGTGCGTGATGTGGCGCTCGAATGCCGCTCGCCAGACGATGATCCCGCGCAGCGGCGACGCGATCGTCGCGCACGGCTACATCAGCGTCTACGACCAGAGTGGGAATTACCAGCTGTACGCCGACCGCATCCGTCGGGTCGGCATCGGCGATCTCTACCGCCAGTTTGAAGAACTGAAAGCGAAGCTCGAAGCGGAAGGGCTGTTCGATCCGTACCGCAAGCGCCCGCTTCCCGACTTCCCGCGCCGGATCGGCGTCGTGACGTCAGCGGACGCAGCCGCGTTTCAAGACGTGCAGAATGTGCTGCGGCGGCGCTATCCGCTTGTCGAGATCCTGCTTTCGCCGTGTCTTGTGCAAGGATTCGAAGCGCCGGCGCAGATCGTCCGCGCCCTCGCCCGCCTCAACGCCCGCGAGGATGTCGACGTGATCCTCGTCTGTCGCGGTGGCGGCAGCATCGAAGACCTGTGGGCATTCAACGACGAAGGGGTGGCGCGCGCTATCGCCGCCAGCCGCGTGCCGGTGATCAGCGGAGTCGGGCACGAAACCGACTTCACAATCGCCGATTTCGTCGCCGACGTGCGCGCCCCTACGCCATCGGCAGCGGCGGAACTGCTCACGCCCGACATCCTCGACCTGCGGGACGGCATCGACAGGCTCAACCGCATTCTGAGCACGACACTCACGAACAGCTTTGCCTCACGCCGCAAACAGCTTGCCGACAGCGCGTGGGCGCTTCGTCAGGTGTCGCCGATGGTCGCGATTCGCGCGTCGCGCCAGCGCTTGGATGATTGGAACGGGCGCATGGCATCGGCGCAGCGCGGGCGGCTGGCGCTGCTGCGCGAGCGCCTCCGTTCGAGCGCGGCGGCGCTAAGCGCCGTCAGTCCACAGGCAGTTCTCGAACGCGGCTACGCGATCGTTAGCGCGGACGGCAAGCGGATCACGTCGGCAAACGCGTTGCATTCGGGCATGGATATCACGGTGCAGTTCCACGATGGGACGCGCCGCGCAAAGGTGAATGATGACTGATGATTTGAATGAACTGTCGTTTGAAACGGCATATGCCGAGCTTGAAGCGATCATCGCCCAGCTGGATTCGGGCGACCTGCCGCTGGAAGACTCAGTGAGGTTGTTTGAACGCGGGCGCAAGCTGTCGGAGTACTGCCAGACGCTGCTCGACCGCGCCGAACTGCGTGTTAGCCAACTGCTGGAAGGCGGGCGCATCGAATCGCTCGACCGTTAGAAAAAGAGAACCGTCCGACGGAGTCGGTATCACACATTTACCAACATATCCCAAACACTTGGGAAATCTTGGGATATATCCCCGTTTTGGGATATTTATCGTAGGAATATTCGCATGAACTTGAAAAGGCAGCTTCAGGCGAAACGCCTCGACATTCTCAGGCTCGCCGCCAGACACGGGGCGACAAACGTCCGTATCTGCTGATTCACGATTACCTGAATATCGATGTTCAAGAAGTTTGGCAGACGATCGAGCGTGATTTACCTGTTCTGAAGGCTAAAGTCACTTCACTGCTGCAACAATCTACGTAACCGCCAATAGAGACGAAGTGGACAATAATTCATGGCATCCAAACCAATCATCTTTACTTTAGACGACGATCCTGAAGTCCTACGGGCGATCGAGCGCGACCTGCGGCGCGAGTTCGGCAAGGAGTTCCGCATCCTGCGCGCCAGTTCGGGCACCGACGCCCTCGACGCGCTGCGCCAGCTTCGCCTACGTAACGACGTGGTCGCGCTGTTCCTCGTCGATCAGCGAATGCCTGAAATGACGGGCGTCGAATTCCTCGGCGAAGCGCTCAAAATCTACCCCGACGCCAAGCGCGTCCTGCTGACGGCTTACGCCGACACCAACGCCGCCATCCACGCCATCAACCTGATCAACCTCGACTATTACCTGATGAAGCCGTGGGATCCGCCGGACGAGAATCTGTTCCCGATCCTCTACGACCTGCTCGATCAGTGGAAGTCGATCTATCGTCCGGCGTTCGAAGGCGTGCGCGTGATTGGTCACCAGTGGTCGGCAAAGGCGCATC
>JAEVZT010000630.1 GCA_023392115.1 Chloroflexota bacterium | reverse complement strand
TCGCTGACCGATCAAGTTGCCGTCTTGTTCGCAGGCACGCGCGGTATGATCGACCACATTCCGGTTGACCGCGTCAAGGAGTGGCAGGCGGCGTTCCTACCCGCCTATCACAGCCAGCACGCCGACATCGCCGACTCGATCGAGCAGAACAAGACACTTCCGGAAGAACTGGAAAGCTCACTGCGAGGCGCGATCGAACAGTTCAACGCAAGCTGGAGCTAAGCAATGGCATCAGCACGCGAAGTAAAGAATCGCATCCGCAGCGTCAAGAACATCGGGCAGATCACGCGCGCGCTCGAGGCGGTTTCCGCTTCGCGCGTACGGAAGTCACAGGCGCGCGTCCTTGCCAGTCGCGCATTCGCCGAGAAGTCGTGGGAAATCCTGCTGAACGTGCAAAGCTCGGCGACGCGCGGCGTCCCGCTGCACCCGCTGCTGACGGCGCGCGAGAACCCGAAAAACGCGATCATTATTCTAATCACATCTGATCGCGGACTGAAGGGCGCCTTCAACACCAACATCATTCGCGTCGGGCGACGCTTTGCCGAACGTATACCCGAAGATGTGCGCTATGTCACGATCGGACGTAAGGGGCGTGACGCGCTGGTTCGCCTGCGCGAAAACGTGATCGCGGAGTTCGCCAACCCGGCAGACACGAGTCTGGCGATGATTTCGCCGGTTGTGCGTCTGGTGACGGACGAATTCTTGAGCGGGGCGGTCGACGAGGTGTTCGTCGCCTATACCGACTTCATCAACATGCTGACGCAGCGTCCGCGCGTCCTGCGCCTGCTGCCGCTCTCTCCCTACACAACCGAAGATCAGGTCGCGGCCGAATTTATCAAGGAAGTGCCGCAGATCAGCGCGGGGGCGAGCGACTACGAATACGAGCCGAGCGCGGCCGCGATTCTTGACGAGATCGTGCCGCGGTTTACGCTGCTCCAGCTCTACCAAGCGATCCTTGAAAGTCAGGCGAGCGAACACGCCGCGCAGATGGTCGCTATGCGTAACGCCTCGGACAACGCCGCCGGATTGGTCGAAGACCTGACCCTCGTCTACAACAAGGCGCGTCAGGCGGGCATCACGAGTGAGATTCTGGACATCGTCGGCGGCGCGGAAGCGCTGCAAAGCTCGATCGAAAACCTTACCAAGAACATCGAAGCGGCACTGGCGGCGCGCGAACGGAACACGCGGGCAGTCGTCCAGCAGCAGTATTAAGGAGTCAGGTGAATGGCTGAAAATCAGGGACGTGTGTCTCAGGTGCTGGGCGCGGTTGTCGACGTTGATTTTTCGGGTACTGAACTGCCCGACATTTACGACGCGCTGCGCGTACCGCGTCAGGGCAATGAAGATTTGATCCTCGAGGTGCAGATGCACCTCGGCAACAACACGGTGCGTACCGTCGCGATGGATACGACTGATGGTTTGCAGCGCGGCGTACCGGTTTTCGCCACCGGCTCACCGATTACGGTGCCGGTCGGCACGGCGTCGCTCGGGCGCGTGTTCAACGTACTCGGTCGCCCGATCGACCTCGGCGCGGAAGTTTCCGCGGAAACGCCGCGCCGCCCGATCCACGCTGAAGCGCCGGAGTTTGAAGACCAGACGACGCGCATCGAAGTGTTCGAAACGGGCATGAAGGTCATCGACCTGATCGCGCCGATGACGAAGGGCGGCAAGACCGGCATCTTCGGCGGCGCGGGCGTCGGCAAGACGGTCACCATTCAGGAACTGATCAACTCGATCGCGACGCAGCACGCCGGTTTGTCGGTGTTCGCCGGCGTCGGCGAGCGCACGCGCGAAGGTACGGCGCTGTACTACGAGATGGAAGAAGCCGGCGTACTCGACAAGCTGGCGATGGTCTTCGGTCAGATGAACGAGCCGCCGGGCGTGCGACTGCGCGTGGCGCTGTCGGGCTTGGCGATGGCGGAATACTTCCGCGATGAAGGGCGCGACGTGCTGCTGTTCATCGACAACATCTTCCGTTACTCGCTGGCGGGCGCGGAAGTGTCGGCGCTGCTCGGTCGTATGCCGGCGGCGGTCGGTTACCAGCCAACGCTGGCTGACGAGATGGGACAGCTTCAGGAACGCATCACGTCGACGCAGACCGGCTCGATCACGTCGATGCAGGCGGTCTACGTGCCCGCCGACGACTACTCCGATCCCGCGCCGGTGGCGGTGTTCACGCACCTTGACGGCACGATCGCGCTCGAACGCTCGATCGCTGCCCGCGCGCTGTTCCCGGCGGTTGATCCGCTGGCGAGCACGAGCAAGATTCTCGACCCGCTGATCGTCGGCGAAGAACACTATCGCACCGCGCGCGAAGTGCAGCAGGTGCTCCAGCGCTACAAGGACTTGCAGGACATCATCGCGATTCTCGGCATCGACGAACTGTCGGATGACGACAAGCTGCTGGTGTCACGCGCGCGCAAGATCGAGCTGTTCCTGAGCCAGCCGATGAAGGTGGCGGAACAGTTCACGGGGCGTGAGGGCAAGTACGTCAAGGTAAAGGATACCGTGCGCGGTTTCCGTATGATCCTTGAGGGCGAAGTCGACCACATCGCGGAGCAGCTATTCTACATGGCGGGTCCGATCGAGGACGTGCTGGCGCGCCACGAAGAATCACTGGCGCAGGGCTAAAGCTATGCCAATCGCAGTCGAAGTTGTCACGCCAGAACGTATCGTGTTCTCTGAGCCGCAGGCAGACATGGTTGTCGTGCCGGCGCTCGAGGGCGAAATGGGCGTGCTGCCGCGTCACGCGCCCGTGCTGACCACGCTCGGTTACGGCGAATTGATCATCCGTAAGGGGCGTGCCGAAGAACGCTTCGCCATTTTTGGCGGCGTCGTTGACATTCGCCCCGATAAGGTCGTCGTGCTGGCTGACCTCGCTGAATCGTCGTATGAGATTGACGAGGCGGCGATGGAAGCGGCACGCGAGAGCGCGCGGCGACTGCTTCAGGAAGGGCTGCCGCCGGAGCAGAACCGCGAGGCAACGCTGGCGCTGCGCCGTGCGGAACTGGCGCTCAAGGTGCAGCGGCGGATACAGCTGCGAGGCAGCCAGTCGCTGCGTATCGTCGAGGACAATGGCGCTGCGGAAGAATAGGCAGCCGCTTGTCCTGTTGATTTCACGAACGCCCGGACAGAGAACTGCGTCCGGGCGTTTTGCTGCGTGGTATAATCCGCACAATGTTGCTGCGCGTACAGCGGTAGACCCGCCGGGTAGAACTCTATGGGAATGTTTGACAAACGACTGGGCGTCGATCTAGGGACTGTAAACGTCTTGATCGCTGAGAACGATCAGATCGTGCTGCAAGAGCCATCGCTGGTGGCGATGACGGTTGAGGAACAGATCGTCGTCGAGATCGGTCAGCCCGCGCGCGAAATGCTTGGCAAGGTGGACGAGGAAGACATTCAAATTGTCCGCCCGCTGCAAAACGGCGTGATCGCGGACTATGAAGTGACGGAAGTCATGCTGCGCCACTTCTTCAACAAGATCGCCGGGCGCATTCGCCTGTTCAAGCCGACGGTGATGATCTCCGTCCCGTTCGGCGTGACCAGCGTCGAGAAACGCGCCGTCCACGAAGCGGCGATCGCGGCGGGCGCGCGCGAAGCCGTGCTGATCTGGGAACCGCTGGCGGCGGCGATTGGGGCAGGGCTGCCGGTCGGCACGCCGGCGGGGGATATGATCGTCAACGTCGGCGGCGGCATCACCGAAGCGGCAGTCATGACGATGAACAACATCGTCCGCGCGGAGAGCGGGCGCGTCGGCGGCTTACGCATGGACGACGCGATCATCAGCTACATTAGGCGCAAATACAACTTGACGATCGGGCAGCCGACTGCCGAATCGGTCAAAATTCAGATCGGCGCGGCGGTGCAGCTCCCCGAAGAACTGACGATGGAAGTGCAGGGGCGCGACAACGTCAGCGGCTTGCCGCGCACGATCACCCTGAGCACGGGCGAAATCGTCGAAGCTGTCGAAGAACCACTGCACGAGGTCGCGGGAGTCGTCAAAGCGGTCCTCGGTAATACGCCGCCGGAACTCGCCTCGGACATCATCGATCGTGGAATCGTCCTCACGGGTGGTGGCGCGCTGCTGCGCGGGCTTGACCAGTACTTGACGAGGGAAACGGGCGTTCCCGTCTACCGGGCAGATAACGCCATGATCGCGGTCGCGGTCGGCGCGGGACGCGCGCTGAACGACCCGGCAATCCTTCGCCGGATCGCTCAAGGCGTCATGTAGGCGTTAAGCGTTCATTCGAGATAATAGGTCATTCGCTGAAGGTGAATGACCGGGTCAATATACTGGACGTGAATGTCCACGGGGACATTCAGGTTGATCGGCGCGTAGTTGAGGATGGCGCGCACGCCGCCCGCGATCAACTCGTCCGCGACTTCCTGAGCGCCTTCGGCGGGCGTGGCGATCAAGGCGATCTTAATGCCGCGCCGTGAAATCTCCGCGCGCAGATCGGACATCGGCTGGATCGGGAAATCGCCGATGCGCTTGCCGACTTTCTCCGGGGCGCTGTCGAAAATGCAGGCGATGTGAAATCCCCGGTTGGCAAACCCACGGTAGCGCGCGACGGCGCTGCCGAGGTCGCCCGCGCCGACGAGCGCAACTTCCCAGTCGCGTTCGACGTGGAGCACCTGCCGCAGCTGCTCTTTGAGATACGCGATGCGGTAGCCGGTACCCTGCTTGCCGAAGCCGCCGAAGTGGGATAAGTCTTTGCGGATTTGAGCAGAGCTGATCCCGAGATGTTTGCCGAGTTCGTGCGACGAGGTCACTTCCTGACCTTCTTGAGAGAGCCGCTCGAGCGCACGCAGATAGACGGGCAGGCGGCTGATCACAATGTCGGGAATACTAGACGGCATAATGAGCGTCTCTCCTAACAGCCAGATTTGATTGTGAAAGTTGACACAGCAATGTTACCATCAGCCGTTTCTTCGCGCCAAAAGACGCGAAGTCGTGCTGAACAGTACCGTTGTCACTCCTTCATAACACGGCTACAATGAGAACGAACTAGAGCCACTTTTTTCTCCGAGTAATAGGAAACAGGGCATGACGGATAAATCGAACGGAAACGGCAGTTCGGATGCACTGCTGAACGCTGTCCACGACAGCATGCTTGATGGGCTGGGGCAGTTAGCGAGCTACTTCGGCTTCAGCAAGGTGATTGGACAGCTATACGGCGCGATGCTGCTCAGTTCAAAACCGCTGTGCCTTGACGATCTTGTCGAGCGGCTGGCAATTTCGAAGGCGAACGCTAGCATGAATATGCGGACGCTCGAGAATCTGGGGATGACGCGGCAGGTGTGGGTGCGCGGAAGCAGCGGCAGACGCAAGTATTTCGAGGCGGAAACCGACTTCTGGCAGATCATTAGCAACATCCTCAAAGGGCGCGAGATGCGCGACCTCGACCGCGCGATCGCCGTGATGGAAGACAACATTAAGCGCTTGCAGACGACGATGGAGACGATGAGCGAAACCGATCGCGAATCGGCGCAGCTTTACATCGACCGCATCACGCAAATGCGGGCGCTGTTCCAGTTCGCGCAAATGATGATTCTGGCGATCCTTGCCCACGAGGAAGAAGGTGGGTCGTCGAACGACGTGAGTAAGATGCTGTCGGGTAATTTGCCCTTGTAGACGGTGATCCGCTTGTCTATAATGATTCCCTTAAGTTGTGGGGGAGTGGCGGAACTGGCAGACGCGCATGACTTAGGATCATGTCTCTTACGAGGTGAGGGTTCGAGTCCCTCCTTCCCCATACGGTCGCCACGCTAACACATTTCATGCACAGTTCTCATCAACGGTTTGGTACAATCTCTCCTGCCAAGTGTTATAATATCGAGCAATCGCTTCTGCGAAGGATAGTCTCTTGAACATTCAAACGGAACGTCTTGAAGATCATACCGCTCGCGTCACTGTAGAGCTGGACTCACAGCGCCTTGATGAGGCGAAGAAGCAGGCGGCACAGCAGTTGTCGGCGAAGGTCAATATCCCCGGTTTCCGTCGCGGGAAAGTGCCGTATCGGATCATGTTGAACTACGTCGGCGAGGGCGCAATCCTCGAAGAAGCGGTCGAACTGCTCAGCAACGACATCTACAAAGAGGCGCTGCCGCAAACCGATCTCCAGCCGTACGGTCCCGGTTCTTTGACCGATTTCGACGCGGACGTGCCGTCATTTATCTATACGGTGCCGCTTCAGCCGACTGTCGACCTGAAGGACTACCGCGAGCTGCGTCTCGACTACGAGGCGCCTGAAATCACCGATGATGCGGTCAACAAGGCGATGCGCAATCTTCAGGAACAGCACGCCGTGGTCGAGGAGAGTCACCAGTCGGTGGCGTCCGGCAACCGCGTCACAGTTGACGTTCACAGCTTCATAATAGAAGAGACGGACGAGGCAGACGAAACGGCGGAAGCCGAAGCGACCGAAGCGGAAGACGCCGAACAGGTCGAGGGAGAAAACGACGACGTTGACAGCGAGGAAGAGTCGGCTGACCTGCACGATCACACGCACGGCGAGCCGTTCATTCACGAACATGACGCGCAGTACATCCTCGACACCGACGGCGAACCGGTTCCCGGTTTCAGCGAGGCGCTTATCGGCGCGACGCCTGACGAAACGCGGACATTCATGCTGAGCGTGCCCGATGACGCCGACGCCTATGGTGAAGCGGCAGGCAAGCCGGTCGAGTTCAACGTGACTGTCAAGAAGATTGAAACCGTGACGCTGCCGGAACTGACCGATGACTTCGCCGCGCGCGTGACGGCTGACGAGGAAAAGCCGCTGACGCTGCTCGAACTGCGCATTCGCGTGCGGGAGAATCTCGTCAAGATGGCGGAAGACCGTTACCGCAATGACTTCATGACGCGCGCTATCGACGCGCTTGTCGAGAAAGCGGAGATCGCCTTCCCCGAAGCAATGGTCATGGATCAAGTGCAGGATATGCTCGAAGACCTTGACCAACGGCTGCGGCAGCAGGGGATCACGCTCAACGACTATATGCAGATTTATCGCAAATCGGTCGACGATTTCTACAAGGAGTACCGCGAACCCGCCGAGAAGATGCTCAAGCGCTCGCTCGTCGTACGCGAGATCGTCAACCGCGAGGGATTGCAGGTGTCAGACGAGAGCGTGGCTGCCGAAATCGACAAGATGGTCGAACGTTTTGACGAAGACCGGCGCGACGATGTGCGCAAGTTGTTTGATAACCCCTCGATGCGTGACAACGTGGTCAATGACCTGCTGCGCGACAAGGTGGTTGACCGGGTTGTCGCTATCGCAAGAGGCGAAGCCCCAGAGGCAGGTAATGTGGAGAACGTGGAAGTAACAGAGGAAAAAGGAGAGTCTGCCTAATGTACCCGCAAAACGTAATCCCGATGGTGATTGAGCAGGGCAGCCGGGGCGAACGCGCCTATGATATCTATTCTCTGCTGCTGAAAGAACGCATCATCATCATGGGGACGCCGATCAATGACCAGATCGCCAACCTGATTGTCGCGCAGCTGTTGTTCCTGCAAAGTCAAGACCCTGAACGACAGATTCAGATGTTCATCAACTCGCCCGGCGGGGTCGTGTACTCCGGCATGGCGATTTACGACACGATGCAGCAGATCAGCGCGCCGGTCAGCACGACCGCTGTCGGCATCACCGCCAGCTTCGGCACGGTGCTGCTGACCGCCGGCACGAAGGGGCTGCGTTATGCCCTGCCGAACGCGACGATCCACATGCACCAGCCGCTTGGCGGCGCACAAGGTCAGGCGTCGGACATCGTCATTCAGGCGAATGAAATCATGCGCCTGAAGGAACGGCTGAACCAGATTCTCGTGTTCCACACTGGACGCGAGCCGGAGGTGATCGAACGCGACACCGACCGCGATATTTACCTGAGCGCCAAACAGGCAGTCGAGTACGGTCTGATCGACTCGGTGCTCGAAAGCTCGAAAGTGCCATTGGGGGTGGTAGCGAAGTGAACTTTTCACCAACGAATCAACGCTGTTCATTCTGCCGCCGCAGTCACGACGAAGTCGACCGGCTGATCGCGGGACCTGACGGCGTCTTCATCTGCGACAACTGCGTCGAATTGTGCCAGCGCATCCTGTTTGAGGAAAACCCGAACTACGGACGCGAGGACTTGGGATTCGATCTTGAGCGCCTGCCGTCTCCGCGCGAGATTATGGCGCATCTTGACGAGTACGTGGTCGGTCAGGATCATGCCAAGCGCGTGTTGAGCGTGGCGGTCTACAGCCACTACAAGCGAATTCGGAACGGCAGCGTCGCGAATGGCGTTGAGTTGGAGAAAAGCAACATTTTGCTCCTCGGCCCGACCGGCAGCGGGAAGACCTTACTCGCTCAAACGCTGGCGCGTATCTTGGATGTCCCGTTCTGCATCACCGATGCGACGTCCCTCACAGAAGCGGGCTACGTCGGTGAAGACGTTGAGAACATTTTGCTGCGCCTGATTCAGGCGGCAGACGGCGATATTGCCCGCGCCGAAAAGGGCATCGTCTACATCGACGAGATCGACAAGATCGCGCGCAAGTCGGCGGACAACCCGTCGATCACGCGCGACGTTTCCGGTGAAGGCGTGCAGCAGGCGCTGCTGAAGATCGTCGAAGGCACGCTGGCGAACGTCCCGCCGCAGGGTGGGCGCAAGCATCCGCATCAGGAATTCTTGCAGGTTGACACGTCGAACATCCTCTTTATTGTCGGCGGCACGTTCGCCGGCATTGAAGACGTGATCGGCAAGCGTGTTGGCGGCAGAGGAGCAATCGGTTTCAACAATCAGCATGGCGAGGAGCGCGTCAGCGTCACGGACAAGACCGATCTGCTGCGCCATGCGTCGCCTGAAGACCTGATCCAGTTCGGGCTGATACCGGAATTCGTCGGACGCCTGCCGGTGCTGGTGACGGTTGACCCGCTTGACCGTGATGCGTTGGTACGTATCCTCGTTGAACCCAAAAACGCGCTGGTCAAGCAGTACCAGCAGCTTCTGGCGCTCGACGGGCTGGAGCTGAAGTTTGAAGACTCGGCGCTGGGCGCGGCGGCGGATATCGCCATGAAGCGCGGCACGGGTGCGCGCGGTCTACGTTCGATCATTGAGAGCCGCCTGCTCGACGTGATGTTCGAAGCGCCGGGACGCGATGACATCTTGAGAGTTGTGATCGACGCCGAGGTTGTTCGGGGCAACACCCGCCCGCTGATCTTCACCAAAGAAGGCGAACGGGTCGAGTGGTCATCGGACGGCACGCTGGATACCGCCGCGTAAGCGGTCTGGTCGGAGCGAAATAACTAAGAAACAACGAGGGGCGCACGCAGCGCCCCTTTTGATTCCTACCCTCAAGAAGAGACTTAGTGTTCCGGCTGGAGCAGGAGCACCTCGGCGGCGTCGCCGACCTCGCGCTGGAAGATGAGGGCGTCGACGCGGTTCGCGCCACCTGAACTCATGCCCCAGTTGCACGGGATCACCCAGCGCGGACGCAGCAGCGCGACGCTCTGCGCCGCTTCTGAAGGGGTCAACGTGCCGTTCCCGTCGATCGGCAGAATGGCGATGTCCGGGTGGATCGTTGCCATCTCCGGGATCAACTGCGTGTCACCGGCATAGTAAATGTCGTAGAAGTTAACCGAAATGATAAAGCCTAGCCCGCCATCTTCAATCGAGTGGCGGCGATCGCCGGGCGAGTAGGCGGGTACAGCTTTGATACATGCCCTGTCGACGGCGATGCTCTGCCATGGCAGCAGAACGGTACAGCCGGGGATCTGGCTGGCGACACGCTGGTTGCCAATGATCTGCGTGTTATCGCCGCGCAGCTTGTCAATGTCTGCCAGCGAGCAGTGATCGTAGTGGTCGTGCCCGACCAGAATAATGTCAGCAGGGCGGTCGCTGTGCGTGATGCGCCAAGGATTCACATAAATGAGCGGCGGTCCGTGTATGACGAAACTGCCATGTCCTAACCACTGAATCTGATCGATCATACTTTCACTCGAACGGCATACGGGCAGAAACGCAATGACACGTAACTTTAGCGCAAATTTGGTGTTGCCTCAAGCCCAATAAGCCATAGACAGAATTGCTAACGGTTCGTGACATGGAAAGCGGCTATATAATCGAGAAGCATTCAGCCAAGCAAATTAGAGAGTGTGAAGCTCTTTCGAGGTGAACCACATATGACTGAACGTCCGATTTCCAAACTCTCGCGCCCCGGTCAGACCAATCAGCTGCCGCGCGTCTCACCGGATTTGAACGGCGCGTGGAGTCCACCATCGCTTAAGTCGCTCGCCGCCACCGGCTTAAACTTGCTTGCAGTCGCCGACCTTGTGTTAAAGGTGCTGTATTTTGGCGGCTATATGGCGGGACACGCGATCGCCGATACGGTTAAGCTGCCGTACACTGGCGTGCTCGACAGCGTGATCGATTTCTTGAAGCGGGAAAAATTCATCGAGGTCAAGGGGTCGGGCGGTTTAGGGGAAACGAGTTTCCAGTACACGATTTCGAGCCTCGGCGCTGGGAAGGCTCGCGAAGCGCTCGAACGCTCGCAGTATGCCGGTGCCGCGCCGGTGCCGCTGAACCAGTACATCGCCGCCATGAAAGCGCAGAACCGCGAGCGCTTGCTCGTCCATGAGGAGCACATGCGGCAGGTGACGAATCACCTCGTCATTTCGGACGACATGCTGGCGCGTATCGGTCCGGCTGTGAATTCCGGACGGTCGATGTTCCTCTACGGACCGCCCGGTAACGGCAAGACGACGGTCGCCGAGCAGATTGGGCGGCTGGTACTCGGTGACGCGATCTGGATTCCTTACGCCTTTGATGTTGATGGTCAGATTGTGCGCGTGTTCGACAATGTGAACCACGAAATTGCCGAGGATTCGACCGGCGGCAAGCTCGGCACGGGTCTGTTCTCAGACCCGCGCTGGATCAAGATCAAGCGCCCAATGATCATGGTCGGCGGTGAGCTGACGCTGCAGGGGCTGGATCTGGTTTACGACCCGATCAACAAGTACTACGAAGCTCCGTTTCAGGCGAAAGCTAACGGCGGCATGTTCCTGATCGACGACTTCGGTCGGCAGCAGGTGCGCCCGCGCGATCTACTCAACCGCTGGATCGTCCCGCTCGAAAAGGGCGTCGACTTCCTGACGTTGGCGACCGGGCGCAAGATCGAAATCCCGTTCTTCGTGCTGATCGTCTTTTCGACCAACATTGACCCGCGCGACCTCGTCGACGAGGCGTTCCTGCGCCGCATCCGCCACAAAATCGAGATCACCGATCAGTCGCTCGAACAGTTCCGTGACATTTTCAAGCGGGTGTGCGCGGCGAAAGGCATTAAGTACGATGAGCAGGCGCTGGCGTATCTGATCAAGGAATGGTACATCAGCAAGAACCGGGCGCTGCGTGCTGTGCATCCGCGCGACCTGATTAACCAGTTGATCGACATCGCAACCTATCTGAACAAGCCGCCAGTGTTGACGAAAGAGATGATCGACCGCTCGGCGGCGTCGTATTTCGTCAATCTGGATTGAGGCGTAAGGCGAGTACCGAGTACCGGGAGCTGAGTGCTGAGAAGAACGGGCACCTCTACAACCGATACTAGACGTACGCCCCGCGAGTTCCGCCATTGTGTTTTAGGGGTTCGCCATATAGACTCACTGCAAGAGGTAAGCAGGGATCATCCATGATGGTCTGGGCAATCCTGTTCGCAGTGTTAGTGATTGTTGCGCTTATGACACTGAATAACGCCGGTCGCGTCCCTTGGGCAAACAAGATGCGCCGCGTCAATGCGGGGGCTGTAAATAAAGCGGAGTGGATGGCTCCCGACGAGGTGGGTCA
>JAEVZT010000606.1 GCA_023392115.1 Chloroflexota bacterium | reverse complement strand
ATGCACAATCACGCCGAGCATACGATTAACATCTTGCAAGGGACGAACGACGATTACGACGGCAACAATCGTCCTGAAAACCCGGGGCGGGGCGTCGGCGTCACGCCGCTGCTCGACCTCATTTGGTCAAAGCTTGACGCGGCTGCCCAAGCGCCGAACTCGAACCGCCTCGTGCAGAGTCAGGCAGAGTTGATCCGCACCTGCATCCACAACAGCAGCACGCGCGTCGACGGGATCATCACCCTCGAACAGGAACTGCTCGCCAGCGATGATCCGGCTGCGCTTCAGTCGCAAATGACGCGCTCGACCGATCTCGCCCAAGCGCTGATCGGCGGCGTCGACCTCAACGGTAACGGGCAGGTCGAACCGTTTGAAGGCGAATGTGGTCTGGAGCAGATCACGACCTACGGCATCTATGTCGCCAATATGAACATCTTTGCCGGAGCGTTGGCGCAGGGAGACTAGGTCTTTGAACATCCGAAATATCGCGGCTGCCGTCGTCCTGTGCCTTGCCGCCTGTCAGCCAGCCACGCCGGACACAGGCAGCGGTCGCGGCGCAGCGACTCTGCCCGCGCCGACGTGGGTTGAAGCGCAGGCGCCGATCACGCTTGACAACGCGAACAACATTGGCTATCTAGGACGGCTTCAGTCGCCCGACACGGTCAGCACGATCTTCGACTACAGCGTGTCGCCGGATACAGTCACCCTCGCCGGAATCAACTTTGAGCAGCTTATGGCGTGGGACTTGATCAGCGGCGAGCCGCTGTTCGCAACCTCGCGCAGCGACATAACGCGCATCTTCTTCTCGCCCGACAAGACCGAAATTTACGGCGTGGACAATGACGGCGGCGTCGGCGTTTTCGACACCGAGCGCGGCGCGGAGACGAACGCGTTCAGCGGTCACGCGGCATACAACGGGGCGGTCGCCTTTGAGGCGGAGATCGGCTGGCTGGCGCTCGGCGGCGAGGATGGGACGGTCAAGGTGTGGGACACCTACGAGCGGCAGTCGCTGGTGACGATCGACGCCCACAGCCGCCAGATCAGCGCGCTGGCATTCTCAGCCGACGGTGCGCGGCTGGCGACGGCGGGGGTTGACGGGGCTGTCCGCGTCTGGGACTGGCAGAACCGCGCGATGCTCAGCGAACTGGGGCTTGGCGAGCGAGTCGCGCCGCTGCTGGCGTTCTCGCCCGACGGTTCGACGCTCGCGATCGGGACGGACGCCGACGCGATGCTGTGGCGGGTCGGAACTGGCGACGAACTAATACGACTCGACGCGGGGAGCGGCGGAGCGATCCACCTGCTGATGTATTCCCCTGACGGGCACTACGTGGCGGCGGGCAGCCGGTCGGCAGGCATAGCGATCTGGGATGCGGCGGGTGAACTCATAGCGCGGCTGCCAGACTCGTCGGGTGAACAAATTTCCGCCGACTTCTCGCCAGACGGCACGATGCTGGTCACGTCGGCGCTGGACAAGGGTGCATTCCTGTGGAATTTGTCCGGGAGCGGCGGCGGGGCGTTATCACAAGCGCCGCTTGACGCCGGCACGCGCGCGATCTACCGCGTCCACTGGACGAGCGATGGGCGCGCGCTGCTGCTGTTCGACGCGATAGGACCGATCTACGTATGGGGAGTTGGCAGTTAAGCGACCGCCATCATCCGGCGGCGACGTCGTCCTGCTCGTCTTCTTCTTCGGCGCGCCAGACCTCGCTGGCGATGTCGATGTACAGCCGACCATCAAGGTGATCGATCTCGTGCTGGAAGACGCGTGCAAGCCAGTCCTTCGCCTTGATGCGGATCGGCTTTCCCTCGCGATCCAAGCCTTTGACGACGACGCTCTCGTGCCGGTTCACCTTGCCGAAATAGCCGGGGATCGACAGGCACGCTTCGACACCTTCGACCATTTCACGGCTCGACTTGATGATTTCTGGGTTGGCGACGACGTACAGCACGCCCGCCTGTGAACCGTACTCCTCACGGCTTTCCTCGTCATCGGGCAGGCGCACGACGATCAGCCGCTGGCTGACGGCGACCTGCGGCGCAGCCAAGCCGACGCCGGGCGCGTCGATCAACGTTTCGACCATGTCGTCGACAAGCCTCTGAAAAGTCCCATCAAAGCTGGTGACCCGATGCGCTTTCTTGCGCAAGACCGGATTGTCCGGTCGGATGATTTCTCTAATCGTCATCTGTCGCTTTTCATTCCAATAGATCGGGATGATGTTCCATTATAGCGCACGTTCGCGGGAAAATCGCCGGTCTATTGAGGCGGACGCGACCGCGGAACGCGCGGCGGACGGATGCCGTCAGAGTAGCCCGACGGTTGATTGGGCACAGTTGGCTGATTCGGTGGAAGTGGGCGCGCGGCGGATCGCTGCTGAGTCTGCTGCGGCGGCTGAGGCGCGGACGGTTGAACCGGCTGCCCGCCGCTCTGACCCATGACCTCGTGGTAAACGGCGAGATAATCCGCCATCTGCCGGCGCTGCTGTTCAACATCGGCGCGCGCGCGCTGCGACTTGAGCAGCGACAGCCGGTGCGAGACTTCGGTCTGGATGTCCTGCGGGTCGTAAACCTGATCGAACACCTTGGCATTCGCCTCAGCGCCGATCAGCGAGATATGTACATCGCCCCGATTGAGAATTGTGTTAATCAGCCCGTTCACTTCAGAACGCACGTTGTCGACCTGCGCGAGGCGGACGCTGTCCACCTGATTTTGCAGCCACAGCGGACGCTTGTGAATGAGCGTGATCGTGTCGCTGCCGAGGATGAACATGTCGTTGCGCCAGTCCCAGTCGGCAATGTACAGCCAGAGCGCGCTCAGAATCGTCAGCACGCCGCCGAGCGCGAGACCCGAAAGTCCGTCGATCAGGAAGTTGGGCGCGAGGCTCAAGATGAAGATGACAGTTCCCACCCCGGCGACCAACAGTGGCAGAAAGACGTGCCTGAGCCACACCGAGATGTGGCGGCGGTAAACAATGTCACCATTACCGCTGACGTACTTGGTGCGCAGGAACGGCGGTCCAATGATCTCACTTGTGTCCTCAAGCTGAGGAATCTTCTGCGAGCCATCTTCACCTGCTTGCTGCCGCATGCCCAGTGCCTGCTGGATGTCGGCGCGGATGGCTTCACGCTTCTGTTCGACGACCTGCTGCTGGAGGCGCTCGCGCTGGTTGAAGACGATCGACTGCACTTTCATCGGGTCAGGGACGAAGTCGAGCGTAATGTTCGCCTTTTCACCCGACGTTCGGATGTGAAGCGTGCCGTAGCGAAACAGGCGCGAGAGCGGATCGGCGCGCGGTAGTTCAGCGGAAACCTCGAGGACGCGGTCGAGCGGAATCTCGTTGAGCGAACTTTCAAAGGTGAACACCGTGTTCCAGATTCGTATGACGCGCTGGTCGGAAATGACGTAGCTGTCGTTTTGCCACTCGTAGTACAGGTAAACGACGATCAGACCGGGCACGACGACGCCCAGACCGGCGACCACCAGCGCGAGGATCGGCGCGTTCGCCGCCAGCGCCAGCGCCAAGCCGAGCATGAGGACCGCCGCGACGACCGCCGTCCACAGGTAGCGCGCGAACGCCCACCAGTGACGCTTCATGACGTGCAGGACGATCTCATCCTCGCGCTGCCCCTTGAACAACTGCTCAGCCGCTTTGCGCTCCTCTGGCGCGGTTTGCACGCGCAGATTCGCCCGCAGTTCGGGGATCTGCGTCAGCAGGTGGACGAAGCGCCCTGCCGGGATAAAGAGGACGATAGCCGTTTCAACAGCGCGCAAATTCGCCGATTCGAAGCTCTGTGAATAGAGCGCGGACTCGTTGAGGTACTGTCCCGCCTCGACCCAGCCGATCGGTTCTTCCACGCCGCGCGCAGTCGTCCGCGTCAGCGCCCCACGTCCGGAGACGAACAGGATTAACCCGCGCGTCGGCTGCCCCTGCTGGAACACAAGCTGTCCCGGCTCGTAACGCACGACATCGACGATGCGGGCGAGCGTGCTAATCTGCTGTGACGACAGGCGCGCGAACAGCGGTAAGTTTCGCAGGTGTCGCTCGACAAAAGGGTCTGAAGCCATTGGATTGCCGCCCGTTTGGGGAACAAGGCAGCAGAAAGCCGCTTGACGCCGCGCCGCCCATGCCCGAATTCCCCTGTCCCTTCGATGGTCTTATTCTAGCAGAAAAGGATCAGAAATGACTTCTGCCGCTGATCATCGCGACGTAGCGTGTCAGGTCGCGCAGGAGCGACTCGCGTTCTTCGGGACTGAGCAAGCCGAGCAGGGCGCGCAGTTGATCCATGAGATCGGTTTGCACGGCAATGAAGCGTTCCCTGCCCGCGTCGGTCAGAATGACGTAGACAGAGCGCCGGTCGACCGGGCTTGCTTCGCGCCGCACCAGCGGCGGGTCAATCGCCTCAAGCCGCTTGACGAGTCCGGTCATGGTGGCGTTCGTCAGCCCGTGCAGCGCGGCGATGCGCCCGATCGGAATGCGCCCCTCGTTCTCCACCAGCGTCTTCAGGACGTAAAACTGCGGCGTCGTCAGCCCGTGATTGGCAAGCTGCGCCGCGACCAATTTTTCACCATCCAGCACGATCTGGAACAGGATCGACCAGAGCTGCGTCACATCGCGTTCTAAAGTGGTATCCAAGCAAAAAATCCTATTCAAAAACCGGGTTATGCCAGAAACGCGTCTTGTCTTCTAGCATAACCCGAAAGTCTATCCGCGCAGCGCGTCCCAGACCTCAAGCTTTCCTTTGACACGGCGAATCACTTCGTTCGTGTATTCGTCGGTGTGCGCCTGTCCGCCGAGGTCGGGCGTGCGGATGCCATCGTAGACGGTTTCCATCGTCGCCTCGTAGATCGCGCGGCTGGCGCGGGTCGCCGCCTCGTTCGGGATGTAGCGCAAGAGCGCCGCCCCGGCGAGAATCATCGCCATCGGGTTGGCGATATTCTTCCCCTCCAGTGAGGGCGCTGTCCCGTGCGGCGCTTCGGTCAGCACCGTCTTGACTTCGAAATTGTCGTCCATCGACAGGATAACCGACTCCGCCCCGGCGATGCTGCCGAACATCTTGAGTACGAGGTCGCTCAGGCTGTCGCCGTCGCGGTTGAGCGCCGGAATCACCAGCGGCTCGCCCGTCGTTTCGAGCAGCAGCGCGTAGGTCGCGTCGATCAACTGCGGATCGTAGGCGACGTCAGGAT
>JAEVZT010000591.1 GCA_023392115.1 Chloroflexota bacterium | reverse complement strand
AACAGGGCGGGGATGACGCCCATGAAATGCAGCCCGAAGAAGATGATCATCACGCCGCCGACGCGCCCAATGATGTCGGTGACGAAGCTCAGGCTGCGCGCGCCGATCTGCTGGACGAACGCCGTCCCGAGCAGCCCGAGCGCCACAAAGACGAACGTAAACCCGGCGACGAATGCCAGCCCGTGCGTGATCGTGCTGACGCGGCTGCTGAGGGTCGGCTGCGCGACCTGCGCCGTCCCGGCTTGGGCGGCGACCGTGTATGTCACGCGCCCACCCATGTAGCCGATATACGCCGGTACAAGCGGCAGCACGCACGGCGAAAGGAACGAAACTAATCCGGCGATGAAGGCGAGCGAAAAACTGAGTTCCATGTCTAAAACCTGAATGGCTTACCGACGCTTCTTATTATACTAGCGCGGAAAGCTTAGGAGCAGATGATGTTTGCCCCGTCCGCCAGCCAGCCGTAAAGCCACTTGGCGACCGGCGGCGGCACTTCAAGGCTGTTCCCGGGGATGGTCGCGCCGAAGTCGTTGTGCCAGTACGCGCCGCTCAGCGTTATGCCGCCGTCAAGCCCTGTCTGCCATGGAATGCCCCGGACTCCCCCGTCGGCTGTACATGCTTGACACGCCTCTTTACGGCGAACGTGGTACTGACCGGGCGTCACGCCGTCGCCGAGCGCCACCGGCGCGCGAAGAACGGTTCTGCCGCCATACGCCGCTTCGAGGGTATGCGTTCGTGAATCGACGTGCAGCCAGCCGCCGGACACGCCGAAGTCGGGCGGGGTGACGGGACTCCACGCGGCGGCTTGCGTCCAACCGGCGAGCGCTCCGTCATCACCGGCAACGCCGTACCAGTCGAGTTCGTCGATTTGCAGGCGATCGACGACGCGCAGCACCGCGCCGTGTCCAAGGGTGGTTTTCAAGGGCGCGTCCGCGCCGCACCACGCGCGGATCGCCGCGCTCGCGCCCGCGACTTCCGCGAGAAACGGCGGCGCTGCGACCGGTGCGCTGTAAGTCGGCAGCGACAGAATAGGCTGAACGCTTCTGCGCTCAATCCATCCCAGATCGACGCGATACCAGCCGCCGGCGCGATCATGAATCGGCGTGACGCTGTGCTGCCACAGCGATGCAGTCTGCGGGGCGCTGCGATCGGGCTGCGCGTAGACGTCAACAGTCGTCAGCGCGCGCCCGTAGACGAAATCGAGTTCGGGGGCATCGTCAAGGGGTAGGTGAACGCCGGGTAGTTGATGCGCCAGCACGGCGATCCCGGCGAGCTTCAAGAACGAGCGTCGTGTCAGGTGCTCCAAACGTTTCCCTTTATGCTCGATGGCGAATGACGATCGTATGCTGCGCCGGGGCTGGCGCAGGGTTTCCACCGGCGAACGCGCTCACCTGCACGGCGTAATCGCCGGAAGTGGGCGGCGTCCAGTTGATGTGCCAGCGCGTCCAGCGCGACGGCTCGCCGGGTTCGAATGGGACGGGCATCGGGTCGCCGCCGTCGATGCAGATCTCGATCCGTGTGATCACCTGCTCCCCCGCGTACGCCGCGCCCGACAGGCGAATGATCCCGTTTCCGGTCGGCGCGTGGTCGAGGATCGCCGCGACCGGCGTCACCGCGCCGTCGAGCGGCAGCCCGCGCGATTCCCAGAAACCGCCGTCAGCCGATTCCGTCAGTTCAACCCGCGTGACCCATTTCGGCAGCTTATAACCGCCCTGACCGCGCGCGATCAGGCGGGCGGGAAAGCCGTGATCGTGCGGCAGCGGTTCGCCGTCGAGCGTCAGCGCCAGCAGCGAGTCGCGCAGCCGGTCGAGCGTCAGGACGGCGCTGTAACCGTCAAAACTGTGGACGCGCCCGAACCGCGCCGCCGCGTCGATGTCAACTTCGGCGAGTAGGGCAGACAGCGGCACGCCGCTCCAAAGTCCGTCGCCAAGCAGCGGCTGATCGGGGCTGTGACCGGCACAGGCGATCGTACAGCCGACTTCAACCGATGGCAGCGCCAGCAGATCGGCATACGAAAGGATCAGCGGGTGGCGCACCGCGCCGCCGATCGCGAAAGCCCAGTAGTTGACGTTGATGGGGGAGATTTGTCGGAAATGCTGTCTGAAAAGAGGCACAGGCTCTGTTTATCGTCTCTACGTCGGTCGTGTCCCGGTACAAAAAGAGCGCCGGGGAAATGTCGCTCCGGCGCTGTCCGGGAAGCTCGTTAGCGCCTGCTGACAGTCGCCTCGACGCACTTCGCGCCGCTGATGCCAATGATCGCGCCGTGACGGACGCCCGCCGGAATCTCGACCCGATCGCCCGAGCGCAGCTTGACGCGCTGGTTGCTGTCGGGCAGGGAGACTTCGATCGTCCCCTCGACGACGTACATCACTTTCGTATAGCCATGACTGCGAACTTGATAGCGGTGATTAGGCGTATTGTCCCAGACGTAAGGGCGCAAGCCTTCTTTTTGCATTTGACGCGTGATGCTCGACAGTGTAGGGTGCTGACCGCCGCTCCAGCGGATTACGCGCACAGCATCTTGCTCAATTGCCATATTCTTGCTTATCCCTCAACGGTAGAAAACCATCGTGCGCGCCATTCTAGCGCATGTGGAGTCGTTTTTCCAAGACCCAGCACGGTTCATGGACATAGCAAATTCGTCCTTCATGGTCGACGTAGCTCCAATTGCCCTCGTCGTCGCCAAAGACGCGGTAGCCGTTGCGCTCGTAGAGACGACGGGCTGCTGGGTTGTCTTTCGCCGTCGCGATCGTCGTCCAGCTGTAGCCGAGTTCGCTGACCCGACGTTCGGCTTCTCCCAGCAGGCGCGTGCCAATGCCTCTGCCGCGGAACATCTCCATCACGCGCAGCGAGTAAAGATAGGCACGGCGTGTGCCGTCGGCGATGTGCAGCTCGCCGCTGTGCAGCTGGATGAACACATGACCGATCGGGAAGTCGTTGCAGTCGGCAATCAGCATCAGGCGGCGGCGCTGTTCCTGCTCCTGAAACGTGCGCCGGAACAGGTTGCGAAAGTGGGTGTACTGCCCGTACCACTCGAGCTTGGGCAGGTCGCTGCGCCGCGCCAGACGCAGGAAGATTTCCAGTTCGACCGACAGCCCGACTTGCCTATCCAACACGGTCATCAGGCACTCCGTTGATCAATTCGAGAAGCAGGCGCTTCTCTTCCTCGTCGTTCGTCACTTCGCCATCCAAACGCGCCGCGCGCAAACGCGACAGGATCGTGCTGTACGCCGGTCCCGGCTCTAAACCGCGCTCGCGCAGCGCATGACCATCGGTGAGCGGTCGCATATGACGCCACTGACTAACATACTCCCAGATGCGTTCCCGCGCCAATCGATCGGTTATGACCAGCCATGCCGTCAACAGCGCAACCTCGGACGCGCCGTCGAGATTGACGGCGATCCGGCTCGGCGTGAGCGCCGGGTCTGCCAGCGCGGCGGCATTTCCCACCAGCGCCCCGGCTTCGATCATCGTCTTGGTCATCGGGCGGCTAAACACCAGCCGGTCGAGCAGGTCTGACAGGTTTTTCGGCGGCAGGTCGCACAGCATGACGTGCCAGAGCAGATCGGTCAGGTCGGGCGGCGTCAGCGTCGGCGGCGGTTCGGCAGTCCGCGCCCGCTGGAAATCCGGCACGATACGCTCATTGAGGACGAAGGCGGGGTGGATCGCCTTGAGGATGCCGCGCTGCTGTAAGAGCAGGAAGCTCAACTCCGGATCGCGCTCTTTGAGCAGCAGCGTCAGTTCGTTACGCAGGCGCTCGCCGGTGATGCGGCGGAGCATCGGCATGGCGATCTGGATTAATTCCTGCGTGCGCGGCTCAATCGTGAAACCGAGCCGCCGTTCAAAACGTGCCGCGCGCAGGACGCGCGTCGGGTCGTCGACGAAGCTCAACGAGTGCAGGACGCGAATCCGTCCGGCGTGTAAATCCGCCAAGCCACCGTAGAAATCGAGGATGCGCCCGGCGGTTGGACTCAGCTGGACGGCAAGTGTGTTGATGGTGAAGTCGCGCCGCTGAAGATCGAGCTTGATCGAGCCGCTGTAAACCGTCGGCAGGGCGGTGGGATGCTCGTAGAATTCGTTGCGGGCGCTGGCGAAATCGACGTGGTCGGGCAGCAGCGCCGGATCGCCAAGCGCTTCAGCGTCGAACTCGCCTTCGCGCAGACGCCATTTCGCCGTGCCGAAGGGGCGAAAATGGGTTATCGCGCCGCCGTAAAGGTCGATCAGACTGCGGGCGAAAGCGATCGCATCCCCCTCGACGACGAAGTCAATGTCGAAATTGCGCCTCTTCAGCAGCAGATCGCGGACGACGCCGCCGACCATATACAGGTTGACGTTCCGTTCCTGCGCTTGTTCGGCGATGCACTTGATCAGGCGGGCGACCGGCTCGCCGAGGACGTCGGCGATCTGCTCAATGGTGACGCGGTCGACGCTATCCATGCGACCGGTGGGGTGAGACCGCGCCCAGTGCTTGATCAGGTCGGTGCGCGTGACGATGCCGATCAGCTTGCCACTGTCGGCGACGACGGGAATTTGTCCCCAGCCGCTTTCGACCATCTTCTGTTCGAGCAGCGTCACCGAGTCGGTCGGTTTGAGCGTAACGCTGCCGCTCGACATGATTTCGCGCACTTCGAGGTCGCGTAGGTTGTGCTCAGCCGCGCGGTCGGCGTCGCGGCGGGTGAGCAAGCCGACGATCTTCCCGTCCTCGACGACCGGGAAGCCCTCGTGCCCGATGCGGCGCATCTTGCCGATCACGTCGCCGACCTTCGCCGACGCCTGCACCGTCTGCGCTCCGCGCGACATCAAATCGCCGACGCTGACCGCGGGTTGAACGTGCAGGTAAATCTGCTCCCACAGCCGGTCGAGGGCTTCTTCGCGCGTCATGTCGCGGATCGTCGCGGCGGCGGCGCGTTCATGCCCTCCGCCGCCGAACGCGCGCGCGATTTCGCCAACGTCGATCGCGTCGTCCGTCGAGCGGCAGACGAGCTGCGTCACCTTCGGCATTTCGACGAGCAGGAACAGTGCCGCCGGGTCGAGCGTATCGCGCAGGCGGTGCGCGACCGAACTCAGTTCCGCCATGTAACGGTCAAGCTTGGCGGCGGCGACGAGGACGCTGTACCCTTGAATCGTCCTGTTTTCCGCCGTCGTCACGAGCGTTTCGAGCAGTTCCTGCTGTTCATCGGTCAGCGGCGGTTCGAGGAAGCGGCGGACGTTGTCGAGCACCGCGCCGTGTTCGACCAGCCATGCCGCCGCCATGATGTCGCGCGCGGTCGTCTGCCGGTAGACGAGCGAGCCGGTGTCCTCGTAAATGCCGAGCGCCAGCAGGGTTGCTTCGAGCGAGCTGATGTCGATGCCTTCTGCCTGCATCCGCTCAATCAGCAGCGTCGTCGTCGAGCCAATAACTTCGCCTTCGAAGGTTTCGTTCGGCTCCAGCTCGCGCGTCAGCGGGTGGTGGTCGATGATATGGATCGGCGTGTTCGGCTTGATGCCCTTGATCGCCGGAACGCGGTTGGTATCGACAAGTGTGACCTTCTCAATGCGCCGCCGCTGCTGCTGTTCGTCACGGGCAACGAACGGCAAGCCGCTCCGGTAGAGCGCGAGGAAGCGCGCGACGTTGGCGTTAAGGCGCTCGGGCAGCATCGGGATCGCGTCCGGGTAGAGCTTATGCGCGCCGAGCAGCGCCGCGACGGCGTCAAAATCCGCGTTTTCGTGGCACAGGATGATGTGCATGAGTCCTCAAGCGCCGACAGCGTTCGAGCATACGGTATACCGCGTCCCTACTGTCAACTGTAAACTGTCAACTCAATAATGCCAGAGCCGTCAGCGTTGCGCAATTGGAAAGCCGGACGGCGTGAAGTCGACGGCGATTCCCGGCGCGGCGCGGTAGCTAATCGGGACAGTGAAGAGG
>JAEVZT010000553.1 GCA_023392115.1 Chloroflexota bacterium | reverse complement strand
CGGGGATTTCAACCTCACGCTCCAGCAGTGAAACTGGCAGCGGCTGTACCTTGTCAACGTCGAGCGGAACGGCTGACTGCGGCACACCTGAAGCCAGCCCCTGCTCGTTCAGCGGCACGCTGATCTGCTCGCCAATGAGCGCGGTTTGACTGACGCCGAACGCCTCAACGTCGGCATGCCCTTCAAGCATCGTAATCGTCATGTCGCGGTTCGGCGCTGCCTGCACGAAGGCTGTCGAGCCGAGCGAAACTTTCACTTCGTTGATCCACAGGCTGACTTCGGCGATGCCCTCGGGCGTCTGAATGAGCAGACCGCTGTCCGGGAATTCGGCGCAGCTCGACGAGGCAGACTCGCCTGTACGCAGGTAGAAGGCTTGCATCGCGCCGAAATGCGCCGTCGACGGGCTGACCACCGTCAGTTCGTCGGTATCCCCTTCAGCGCGAACTGCGCCGGCAGAAACCCAGCCCCGCAGTTCCGTTTCCGGCTGCTCGACATACAGCCACGACCCGGCGGCGTTCCGCCCTCGGGCGACAGCCGTCTCGCCGCGACGCAGCGTGCCGAGGACGTAAGCATCGGTCGAAGGCGCGAAACGCAGGTTGACGTTGCGCCGGGAAGCAGGTGTGACCGACACTTCGCTGTTCAGATCAACCCGGTTTTCGACCTCGACATCCCCGAACAAAAGCAGCGTTACGGGCGCGGGTGACGCCTGCAAAGGCTGGTGCGCGTCAACCTTCATCAGCGCGACGCCCCACAGACGGTTGGCAATGTCGAGCGCGCTCAAACGTAGCGAGCGTAGGGCGGTCAGCGTGACGCGGTCGCCCGCCTCGCTAAACCGCACCGGCGCGAATTCCGGCTGCGCTTGCGCTTCCAACCGGGCGTGTCCGTAGCACGCCTCGTTCGTGTCGGTCGCACTGCAAACCATCGACGTCAAATCAAGCGCCGTCTCAATGAGGTCGGGGCAGCTGTCGGTTTGAGACAGAGCAGGAGTGCGTGTGCCTATCAGCAGGAGCGCGATGAAGAGACAGAGTGATAAACTGAGCAGCTTCATGATCGTGTCTTCTTAATTGAAACCTTAATCCAAGTGTAGCTGAGGAAAACAGAAGCGGCAATGAGTAGAGCATGAAGGTTCTTACACTCTTACCCTGTTTTCCCGTGAGACAAACTGAAAATTCACGAAATTCAGGCGGAAATAGTTGGTGATTGGGGGGATAAAAAAACCCCTCTGTCGGCAGAGGGGTGGTTGTGGGCTAAAGGACGGTCAGCCGATTAGCTGAAGCTTTCGGCGCACGGGTCAGTCGGCAGCACCGCCGATCGTGACTGCGGCGCGACAGCAGGGCGCGACTGCAAGCGGCAGACCATCCACCTGTAGGCGCGGCGGATCAGGCTGGTGTCCTCCCCGGCTTGGTCAAGCAGTGCATACTGCTCAAGTTTCCGGTCAAACTCCCGCTGTTCATTCTCAATCCGCGTCCGTTCCGTGAAGGGCGAGGCAGGTGGAAACATGTGCTTGCTCCTTGTTGCTCATCATCATCCCTACTGTATGAGCAACCCACCTGCCCGCGCACCTATCCAAAGTTAGGTGTTACGGTTGGAATTCTCAGGAGAGCAAAGCCAACTCCCGCGCCCGCGCGACCGCCTGTGTCCGGCTGTTGACGCGCAGCTTCGAGTAGATCTGGTTGAGATACCATTTGACCGTGCCGACCGACAGCACCAGTTCGTCGGCGATCTCGCGGTTCGAACGCCCATCGGCGACTAAGCGCAGGATCTCAAGTTCCCGTTCGCTGAGCGAGTCGTGATCCCCGGCGGGCGTGTTTGCCTGAAGCAGCGGCAGCAGTTGTGCCAGATCATCATCCCACTGTTGGAGCATCGTCGTCACGTAGGTGACGAGTTCCTGCTGCTGTCCGCGCGCAACGGCAGCGTCGTAGATCGCCGGATCGCTGCTGCGGCACTTGTCAAGCAGCCCCTTGGCTTCTAGCCGCACTTCCCAGTTCATCGGGTGATGCAGCACAAGCGATAGGCATTCAACCGCCTGATCGATCCGTCCGGCGCGCCGCATCAGCCGCGCGCGAATGACGAGCGTCGTCAGCAGATACGGATAAAGCTGGTTTTCAACACCTAACCGCAGAGCGCGGCGCAAACACTCAAGCGCTTCGTCATATTCGCCGAAGCCGAAATGCGCCAATCCCATGCACGTCAGCACCAGCACCTTGCCCCATATGAGCCGGATATCGTCGCAGTACATGAGCGAGCGCCGCCCGTACTCCTTGGCGTGTTCGTTATCGCCCGCGTCAGCAGCGTGCCATGCAAGCGACTCGTAGGTCAGGCACAAGCCCCACGTGTTCCCCATCTCTTCGTAGGCGGCGAGGCATTCGAGCAGCATTTGCACGGCATCCTCGCCGCTTTCCCGCTTTGCATAGTGGCTTACCCAGTAGGTGCAGAATGCTGCCCACCAGCGGTCGCCCATCTCCACATACAACGCGCGCGCTTCGCGGAAATGCGCCTCAGTGTCGGGAAGTCCTAAACGCTGCTCGACTTCGCCCAACCGGCACAACGAGAACGCAGCCGCGAACCGCTCGCCGTGACGCTCGAAAATTTCGAGGCTGTGCTGCAAGAGCTCGAGCGCCCGCTGCGGTTGGTTCAGACTGTAGAGCATCGATGCCTGCCGCGCGATCACCCTGCCCAACAAGACCGTGTGCTGTTCCGGCGGCGTGTCGATGCCGAGCGCGGCAGCCGCGTGAGCGAAAGCCCGTTCCCCTTCCTGATACCAGCTTCGCGTATCGTAGAAGAACCATAGGCTGTCAAGCGCGCCGTCGAGCAGCGCCGTCTGGCTGTGATCGGCTGCCCAACGCCACGCGAGGCGGATGTTGTCGATTTCGGCTTCGATCTCCTCAAGGCTGCGCTTCTGCTCGCTTCCGCCGAGCCGCGCCCAGCGCTGGCGCAAGAGGTCCATGTAGAAAGCGCAGTGCCGGCGCGCGGCGTCGTGCTGTTCTTCGAGCGTCAAGGCTAATTGCTCAGCGCCGAACTGGCGCAGTAGTTCGTGCAGGTCGTAATGCTCATTGCGCGTGTGGCGCAGCAGCGACTTGCTCACGAGCGCGGTCAGCAGGCGCGGCGATGCACCGGCGACAGCTTCCGCCGCCGCCCGAGTCAGCCCACCGCGAAAGACCGACAAACGCTTGAACACGTCCTGCTCCGCCGCCGTCAGCGCGCTCCACGTTTGCTCGAGGACGACGCGCATGCTGCGGTGACGGCTGGGAACGTTGCGCGCGGGCGTTTCCAGAAAGTCGAGGTTGCGCTCAATCTCCTGCGCAATTTCGCGGCACGAGAACGCGCGCACCCAGCCGGCGGCGAGTTCAAGCGCCAGCGGAATGCCCTCGACGAGGTTGCAGATGGCGATTACGCCGTCGAGTTCCTCAATCAGTGAGAAATCCGCCCGTTGTCGACGTGCCGTCTGCGCGAAAAGCTGAATCGCGCTGTAGTCTTCGACAGCGCGTTCGTCGCGTTGAAGCTCCTCGATCGACGCCGGGTATGTCATGCCTTCGACCGGGTGAATCCATTCTTCCTGCAAGTTGAGGGCTTCGCGCGACGTGGCGAGAATTTGCACACCCGGCGCGTTCGCCAGAATGTCGCCAATCAGAGTTGCGCCGTCGAGGACATGCTCGAAGTTATCCGCCAGCAGCAGGAGCTGCTTGTCGCGCAAATAATTGATGAGCTGCTGTTTCGGGTCGCCCGCCTCGTAGATCGGAAAGCGCAGCGCCTCGGCAACCGAACCGGGCAAGTAAGCGGGCGTCGAAATGTCTTGCAGCGGCACAAAGTAGACGCCATCGCGGAAACGCGGCGAGGCATCGACTGCCGCTTCCAGCGCTAAGCGCGTTTTGCCCACGCCGCCCGCGCCGACGAGCGTCAGCAGGCGGCAGGTCGGATCGCGCAGGACGGCGGCGATCGCGCTCAGTTCCCCGGCGCGGTTGATGAACGGTGTTGTCGGCACCGGCAAGTTCGAAATCTCACGCACGAATCCCACAGGGTTCTCCAGCCCGGCGTTCCGCATACGAACACACCTCTGATCACCCGGTAGCAGCGTCAAGGCGTTTTATCGCCCGCTGTCATCGGTTAAGACCCAACGTTATCTTTATAGCTTACCACGATTAGAGGCGCGCCGGATCGAACAAATGGACGATTCTCGCCGCATGTGTGGCAGTCAGAGGTGGGCAGAAAAACACTCTCAGTTTTCGGTGCGGCGTACGCGGCACTAGCCTTTCGCGCTTATCTCCACCAGCGTCCCGGCGCATAGCCGATCAAGCGGCGTGCCTTGTCGACTGCCAGCAGCGTATCATGATCGCCAGTCTCCGGCTTGAGCGGGACGCCGGGGAAGACTTCTGCCATCAGGTCGGCGTTCGCACGCTCCATGACTGTGTCCGCCGACGCGATGATCATCGCGTGTGCCCCTGTGACATCCGCCTCAAGGCTCAAACGGCAGCTCTGAGCGACATCGCGCGCGTCGACGTAGCTCCACAGATTCCATTTCCGCAGCCGCGCATCGCTCTGGAATGTGGGAAAGCGGTCGTAGTCGTGCGGCTCCATAATGTTCGAAAAACGCAAGCCGATGAACGGAATGCCGCTCCAACGGCTGAAATGCGCCGCCATTTGCTCGCCGACGACTTTTGACAGCGCGTAGGATGACTGCGGGTAGAGGGGATGTTCCTCGTCGATCGGCGCGTATTGGGGTACGGGATCGTCGAACGGCAGACCAAGCGTCGTCTCGCTGGATGCCCACACGACGCGCTTCAACCGGAGCAGCGCCGCGGCGGAAAAGACGTTGTAGGTGCTGTTGGTGTTGATCTCAAACGTCTTCTGTTCGGTCAGCAGACCGGGCGCGGGGATCGCCGCGAGATGGACGACGGCATCCGCGCCGTGCAGAACTTCAACCACCTGCCCGAGATCGGTCACATCCACGCGAAGGAAAGGGGCGTTCTTGTCCATCGGCGGCACAAGATCGGCATTGAGCACATCATAGCCCTGCTCTAGCAGGTGGGCGACAACGGCGCGTCCGGCTTTGCCGCTGCCCCCGGTGACGACGACTCTGCGAATAGGTTGATCAGCGGTCATAACAGCCTTCCTTCGTAAGTATGTTATATCGTTCGATCCGCAAGCGTTATTTTACCGGCACGGCTTGGACGGATTGCAGCGTGACAGCCGTGCCCCCGCGCAGCGTGTTCTGGATTTCGGCGACGGTGTCGGTGTGCCGCATCAACTCGGCGATCTCGGCTTCGCTCGCTTCGGCTTCGACGCGCGCCGCGTAGGTGACATTTTCCGCCGCGCTGCCGGGCGCGCTGTCGAACTCGCCGCTGACGGTGACTTCAACACGCCTTACAGTCATGCCGCGCTTTGCCGCTTCCCGGTAGATGTCGTTGCAGTAGCACGTCGCCAGCGCCAGAAACAACAACTCGCCGCCGTTCGCGGATGATCCAAATCCGCCTGCCTTCGGCTCAATCGTGATGCTGTGCGAGGTTTGGTTTGTGGTCACCGTGACCTCGTG
>JAEVZT010000552.1 GCA_023392115.1 Chloroflexota bacterium | reverse complement strand
GGACGCAGGCTCGAGGTGAAAGCGTCATGCCTGAAACATCATGTGCCCGTCGAAGACCCCTTCGTCGGCTGCCCGCAGTGTATCGCCGAGCGACCGGGGCTTGACGTGTTCTGGCAGGCGCTCGAGCGCACCGATGACGAATGACGGTTGAGGCAGCGGCATGGACGATCCGTTTTCCCTGATATTTCTGCTTCCGCATGACGACAGCGGCTCGCTCGAAGCCTACTGCCGCCGGCTTTCCTGTACCTTCTACCAGTTCCAAACTGTTCCCGCGCATGTCGAAGCGCGCACCCTGCTTCAAGACCAGCCTGACGCCATTCTCGCCCTCTGGGATGACACGGCGCGCGCCGTGTTCAGCCAGATCGATCAACTTGCCCCGCGTCCCGATCGCCCGCTACTCGTCTGGCTGACCGAGCAGCCGATCGCAGACTGCCACCCTGCCGACCTCACCCTGCCATTGATCCCGGACTGGCTCGACGCGCCGCTGCAAACCGCGCTCAAATTGCGAACGGAAAACATCGACCGCTGCAAGCAGCAGAGTCGGCTGCGCGCGGAAGTCGAACAGCTCTCCAGTCAGATCGCCGACCAGCAGCGAACGACCGGCGAGCTTGACGTGCTCCGCAACGCCATCGTCCGCAACGTCTCACATGAACTATGAACGCCCCTGCTCCAGATCAAATCCGCCGTGTCGATGCTCGCCGAAGACAAGGACAGCAACGATACGCTCGCGGCTTATGCGATGGAAGCGACGGCGCGGCTTGAAACCGTCGTCAAGAACATCACGCAGCTCGCCGACAGCCTCGACACGCACCCGGAGCCGTTCATTCTGCGCGACTCCATCGATCAGGCGCTGCGCAACCTGCGCCGAACATGGGAGCACAAAAACAACATCGACCGGGTCAAAGTGAATTTGCCGGGGCGGATGCCGCCCATCTTCGCCGACCGGCAGGCGATCGGCATTGTCCTTCAGCTCTTGATCGACAACGCGCTCAAGTTCAGCACGCGCAGCGTCGAGGTCAGCGCCGAGCACAAGGATCGGCAGGCAATCATCCGCATCCGCGACTATGGGATTGGCATCCCGACGGAGCAGTTGGAGAAGATCTTCGACCCGTTCTACCAGATTGACCAGTCGACGACGCGGCGCTTTGGCGGGACGGGCGTCGGGCTTGCCATCGTTCGCCTGATCTTGGAACGGCATGGCGCTCAGGTACAGGTCACGAGCACGCCGGGCAAAGGCAGCACCTTCTGGTTTACGCTCGATCTGTCGAGTCCGGGGATCATGAATTAACTATGAGACTCTGGGCGTTAAGAGACCAGCTTTCGTTGACTTCAAATATCCTTTTGTGTAGAATCAATTCAGAAAATTTAAATAGTTCTGAATTGAACAAACAGAAAATAGTTCGTCTAAGTATAGGGATATCCCGATGACCGTTCAGGAAACCACAAGGTCATTCGCGGTGACCACGCCGCCTGCTGATTATTCTGAGCGGCTGTCATCGGCGCTTGATGCCGTGGAACATGTGATGCACGAGGTCGTTGACAGCAGTGTCACCGTACTGCGTGACGCCAGCCGACACATCATCGCAGCGGGCGGCAAGCGCATTCGTCCCCGCCTTGTCTTACTCAGCTACGCCGCCGTTGGCGGCTTGGAACCGGAAGAAGCCGCGCCGGTCGCGGCTGCCGTCGAACTCGTCCACACCGCCAGCGTCGTTCACGATGACATCAACGATCACGGCGTCGTGCGTCGTGGACGCCCGTCCGTCAACGCGCTCTGGGGGCGCACGTTCGCCCTGCTAACCGGCGACTACATGTTCGCCAAGGTTTACGAACTGATGGCACCGTTCAAAGACCTGAACGCGGTGCTCGCCGATGCCACGACCGCGCTGGTCGAAGGGGAAACGCTTCAGGCATACGCCGTCAAGGAAAGCAGCTTCAACCGCGAAACGTACTACCGTGTCATCGCGCTCAAGACGGCTGCCCTATTTAAAGCGTCGGCGGAAATGGGCGCGGCGCTCGGCGGCGGCACGCACGCGCAGATTGATGCGCTCGGCAGGTTTGGCTACAACATCGGCATCGCCTTCCAGATCGTCGACGACATTCTCGACGTAATCGGCGATGAGCAGCAGCTCGGCAAAACCGCGGGGATCGATATTGAACAGGGGCGCGGCGTCGCCACCGCCTACACGAATGAACAGGGCGAAGCCGACTCAGCTGACGACAAGATCAAAGCCATCAAGGCGAAGGCTTTGAAGGGCAACGCGCTCAATGAAGCGCGTGAGCAGGCGGAAACGTTTGTGCGGATGGCGATTCAGGAGCTTAGCGCGCTGCCGAACACGCCCGCCAAGACCGGGCTGACGAATCTCGCACATTCGGTTGTCGAGCGCACCTTCTAGCGACAATCATCGAACATTGAGACGAACGGGCAGGATAATCACCTGCCCGTTTTGATTCTCGCTGTGGCGTTCTGCCCGTATTGGCGCTTCAATAGAGCATCGAACGCGTGCATGATCCAACTCAGGAGAGCTGCTGATGATCAAAGTCGTTTCTGTCGAGCAAATGCGGCGCGTCGAAGCCGCCGCCGACGCTTCCGGCGTGAGCTATGACCAGATGATGGAACACGCCGGACGCGCCGCTGCCGAGCGCGCGAAGGCGTTCCTCGCCCGCTTGCCGGGCGAAACCGAGGCGCGGATTACCGTCCTGATCGGCGCGGGCAACAACGGCGGTGACGGGCTGGTCGCCGCGCGGATTCTGGCACAGGAAACTGGGGCGCCCGTCCGCCTCTACCTGCTCAAGCGCCGCGACGATCCGCTGTTCGAGGCGGCGCAGCAGACCGGCGCGTTCATCGCCTTCGCCGAGGACGACCAGCGCTACCGAGTGCTAACGAACATGATCGCCAGCGCGCATCTGGTGATCGACGCGCTGTTCGGCATCGGCGCGACGCCGCCGCTGCGCGACGACGCGGCGAAAGCCCTGCGCGCTGCGAAGGCGGCGCTCAACGAAACTGACGACGTATCGCTCGAGGACGGCGTGATCGCGCCTGTCGAGATCGCCGCCCACCGCCGCATCAGCCGCCCCTACGTGCTGGCGGTTGACTGTCCAAGCGGCTTGAACTGCGACACCGGCGAGATCGACAAGAACACGCTCCCCGCCGACGAAACTGTGACGTTCATCGCTGCGATGCCGGGGTTGTTCGCCTTCCCGGGCGCGGAAGCCGCCGGCGTGCTCTCGGTCGCCGGGATCGGCGTGCCGCAATCTGTCGACGGTTTGAAAGACGAACCGCGCTTTGTTGTCGACGCCGACACGGTGCGCACCATGCTTCCGCCGCGCCGCGCCGACGCGCACAAGGGGACGCACGGCAGAGCGTTGATCGTCGGCGGTTCGGTCAACTACACCGGCGCGCCCGGTCTGGCAGCGCGCGCCGCCTATCGCGCCGGCGCGGGGCTGGTCAGCGTCGGCGCGCCCGCCCCAACCATTGGCGCGCTCGCGGCGGGGATGCTTGAAGCGACATGGCTGCTCCTGCCTCACGACATGGGCGCGCTGTCGTCCGCCGCCGTGCCGATTCTGCGCGAAGAAGTCGCCAATTGTCAGGCGCTGCTGCTCGGTCCGGGTTGGGGGCGCGATAAGGCGACCCGCGATGCCCTGCAAAAGCTGCTCGCCAAGTCGGAAGCGACGCGCACACGCCGCGCAATCGGCTTCTCGACGGCAGCTAGCGGCGACGAGGACGCAACCGCACCGGCAGCCCTACCGCCGCTTGTAATCGACGCCGATGGGCTGAACCTGCTCTCGGAACTCGAAAACTGGTGGGAACTGCTGCCCGCTGAAACGATCCTCACGCCTCACCCCGGCGAGATGAGCCGCTTGTGCGGCATCGATACAGCGGACGTTCAGGCACGGCGCTGGGAAATCGCCACAGCGAAGGCGCGCGAGTGGAACGCGATCGTCCTGCTCAAAGGGGCGCACACGCTGATCGCACACCCAGACGGTCGGGTCGGCGTCCTGCCGTTCAAGACGGCGGCGCTGGCGACTGCCGGAACGGGTGACGTGCTCGCCGGGTTGATCGTCGGCTTGCTGGCGCAGGGGATGAAACCCTTCGA
>JAEVZT010000490.1 GCA_023392115.1 Chloroflexota bacterium | reverse complement strand
CAACGTCGTCCAGCTGCTCGCCATCATCCTGCTATATTTCGTCTTCCAAGAGCGGACGGCGATGCCCGCGCTGGTCGTTTACGGCGCATCCTATCTCGTGCCGATCGTCATCCTTCAGCTCATCCAGCCATTCCCGCTGAGGTTCCGGTTGTTCATTCCCGACCGGACGTTTGTCAAGCGCATTCTGCGTTTCTCCGCGCCGATCTGGGTGTCACACATCGGCTACGTGTTTTATGCCGGCGTTGACGTGCTGCTGATCGCGCAGTTCCTCGACAATCGCTCGGTCGGCGTGTACACGCTCACGAAAACGCTGACGATGCTGCTCAGCTTCGTCCCGCTGGGGATCACAACCGTCCTGCTGCCGAAGGTCGCCGCTTCGCGTGACCAGAGCCACATGTCACTGCTGCGCACGACTGTCGGCATCACGCTCGGCGTGAATGCGATCATCCTGCTGGTGATGGTGCTGACCTATAACTGGTTCATCGGCACTGTCTTCTCACAGGAATATATCGTCCCTCTGGCAGTGCTGTTGATGCTGGCGTTCACGGAAATCTGCTTCGGCATTCACGCCATCGCCAGCGCGATTCTGCTCGGCAAGGACAAGCCGCACTGGGAGTCGATCAGCCGGATCGTCGTCGTCATCCTCTCGATCACGCTTGGCATCGTCCTCATTCCGCGCTTCGGGTTGACGGGCGCGGCGCTGACATTGCTCATTGGCGGGATTTCAGCTAACCTTACGTATGTTGTGCTCTGGCTCATGAAAAGGGAATACACCCATGCAGTTGTGGAAGTTCACTGACGTGCTGCGCCGCTGCCTTCCTCTCGTCGTTCTTGCCATCCTGCTGAGCGTCGGGCTGACGCCGGCACAGGCACAAGCGACGATCTTGAGCATTACCGTCGACGGCGAAGGGGTGGCGTCGAGCGAACCGGACATCGCCTCGGTGACGCTCGGGGCTGAAATCCTCAGCACCGATCTGGAAGGGGCGATTGGCAGCATCAACGGAACGCTCGACGCGATCACGTCATCACTGCTTGACATCGGCATTCGCATTTCCGACGTTCAGACGGTCGGCGTGCAGGTCATACCGCAAGACCTGCTCGACTCACAGACGGGCGGCGTTTCCGGTCGCCTCGTCTACCGCGTGCAAGGCACGCTGAACGTGATCGTGCGCGACGTGACGCAGGTGCCGCGCGCCATCAATCAGGCGGTCGGGTCGGGCGCGAATATCATTTCCGACTTCCAGTTTGGCATCCAACGCCGCGGCGAAATCGAGCGGTTGGCGCGCAGCGCCGCCATCGAGAACGCGCGCGAGCGTGCGAACCAGCTTGCCGAAGGCTTGGGACTTCGAGTCGGCGAGCCAATGCAGGTGGATGAGATCAGCATCACGCGCGGGTTTCCGACGGCGGAAAACCCCGGTACGGATGCGGCAAATCTCGAACTCGGTACAGCATCGGCGAACGTTGGCGAATACCTTGTAACTGTCCAGATTCGGGTGACTTTTAGAGCGAGGTTGGCTTAGTGTTGTCGTAGTTAGGGAGAAAAGAATGAAGCAGCGTGTAACACTGGTGATCGTCATCCCGGTGGGGGCGATAAGTTCGAACAATCGTTACGAGCACATGATCGACACCATCGAGAGCATCCAGCATTACACGGCGTCCGACTACAAAATCGTCATACAAGATAACTCCAGCCCACTGCACTTGGGGGAACGTCTGCAAAAGATGTTCCCGAACATCGTCGTAGTACGCACGCCGAAGAACTACGGTTTGTACGGCGGGCTGTACAAGTCACTTTCGCTGGCACTACTGCACATTCACGCCGCCTACGATTTCGATGTACTGATCAAGATGGATACCGACGCGCTGATGATCGGTGAAGGAATTGCGGACGACGCCAAACGGTACTTTGAGGAACACCCGAACACGGGTATGCTCGGCAGTTTTCTAAATGAGGGCGAAGGCATCGCGTGGCCGCGCGATCGCCTGCGCTTCGAAACCAGCACGCTCGGCTGGCTGCTCGATCGCAAACGGTGCGCGACGCTGCGCATATACCGGCAGATGGCGATCAGCAACGGCTATCAGGATGGGGAACACATCCTTGGCGGGGCGGCAATCTATAACCCGGTCTTCGTCGACAGGCTGGTGCAAGGTGACTTCCTGCTGCGCGAGGAACTGCGCCGCACCAGACTTCAGGAAGATCACCTGTGGGGATTGTTATGCCGCGCTGTTGGCATGGAACAGCACCGCTTTCATATTCCTGAAAAACCGATGGCGGTGGTGTGGAAGGGCTTGCCCGACGCGCCGAAAGCGCTGCGGGAAAATGGGGCGAAGATCATCCATTCCACCCGTTTTTGGAATGATATGAACGAGGATCGGATACGCGCATTTTTCCGCGCTTACCGCAAGAGGGAATATAGACAGGGAGCCTGATCGATGCGCCGAAGCCTGCCCGGGAACAACGAAACGTACATCGTCCTCGCACTGATCGCCATCGTTACGTTCGCAGCGTTCTTGCGCTTCTTGGACATTGGCTCGGAAAGCTACTGGCTCGATGAAATCGTCATGGTGCGGTTGGCAGGCGACAGCCTCGGCGCGCTCGTTGAGGAACTGCGCGGCACTGCCAACCCGCCCGTCTATATTCTGCTCGGCTACGCGTGGGCGCAGATGTTTGGCACGAGCGAAGCGGCGACGCGCTCGCTGTCGGCGCTGGCGGGCGTCACGTCGATCCTGATGATCTACCTCGTCGGGCGTGAGATGTACAGCCGCAAGGTCGGCGTGCTCGCCGCGCTGATTATGGCGCTGTCGACGTTTCAGGTCTGGTACTCGCAGGAATACCGCTATTATGCGGTGTTCCAGTTGATGGCGCTGCTGACCGCCTTCTTCTACGTCACATGGCTGCGCTACCGTTACCGCCTCGACCTGTTTGCCTTCATCGCTTTCAGCATCTTGACGGCACACGTTCATGCCTATGCCGTCTTGTTTCAAATCGGGCTGGCGCTGCACTTCCTGACACAGTGGAGGCGGTTGAAGCCGGTGCGCGTCTGGTGGATCGGCGCACACATTCTGATCGTCATCGGCGTGTCACCGCGCCTGATCGAAGTCGTCCACGCCTTGAGCGCCAATCCCGCCGCGCTCGACCTGACGCTCGGCGGTACGGCATTCTCGACCGGCGCGATCACGTCGCCGCCGCTGTACGCGCCGCTGCGAACGCTTGTCAACTTCATGTTCGTCCAGCGGAGCTACGTCCCGTGGACGGTGGTCGGCATTGGCGCGGCGGTCATGGCGCTCGGCGTGATCGTCGTGGCGCTGACGCACCGAGCAGCGTGGTTCGACACCCTGCGCGTGGCGACAACGGGTATCTCGAAGTATGTGCGCCGTCGGGAAAGCCGCTTGATGCTGCTGATCCTGTGGCTGGTCTGCCCGATCGCGCTGGCGTTCCTGCTCTCGCAGTTGTTCGGCTGGATGTATCTCGACCGCTTCATCATCATCGCCGCGCCGGCGTGGTATCTCTTGCAGGCGGTCACCATGATCGCCCTGCGCCGGTTGATCCCCGTGCCGCTGTCAATCGCCGTGCTGCTGATTCTGGCGGGCGGTGGGCTGTGGACGTACTACAACGAGAATTTGAAGGAACAATGGCGTGATACTGCGGTCTACGTGCAGGAAAACCTCGCGCCCGGCGACGCGATCGCCATCTCCTACGGCATTTTTCCTCAGAACATGCTCAACATCCGCGACAGTTTTTCGTGGTATTATCCGGGCTTATCGTCCGAATGCTACGTCGACGTTCGGCTGGATGTCGATGCAGTCGGGAAGCAGGTGCGCGCCTGCGCCGTGACCGCTGAGCGAATCTGGCTCGTCCTGTACTCGATGACGCCTGACGGCGAGAAACTGGCGCTGACGACCCTGCCGGAAGATGTCGAACTCCTTGAAACCCGCGAATTTGTTGGAACAACCGTCTACCTACTCGACCTCACCGCGTAGCTGCCCGTTCGCGCGCCTGATCACCGTCATCAGCACGGTCTATGCCGTCGGGCTGGTCGGTTTCCTGATCGCGCGCGTGCTGTTCGGCGATCGCTGGTGGCTGGCGATGCTTGCCAACCTGACGCCGTTCTACTTCGCGCCGCTGCTCCTCCTGTTCCCGCTGGCGCTGCTGGCGCGGTCGAAGTGGGGGCTGCTCCTGCTCCTGCCGCTGGCGGCGGCGGGCTTGATCACCTACGGGCGCTATTTCCTGCCGCCTGAACCGATTGACGCCGCCGGAGCGCCATCCGTCCGCGTGATCGCGTTCAACGTTTCGAACAAACCGCGCCCGCTCGACCCGATCGAGGCGTGGCTGCGCGAACAACCCGCCGATCTCGTCCTGCTGCAAGAGCTTCCGGCACAGTGGGAAGGTTTACTGCGGCTGCGCGACCTCTACCCTTATATCGCCAGTCACCAGATGCCGAACGCCAGCGCCGTCCTCTCGCGCTACCCGATCATCGCCACCGAAGGTTTCAACGTGGGCGAACGCGGCTTTCCTTACGCGCGGCGCGCCGTGATCGAGGTCGGCGGGCAGGCGATCGTCGTGTACAAGGCCAGCGTGCCCGCGCCGTTCCGGTCGGAAGGACGCTTGAGCCTACACGGGATTCGCAGCCGGCGCGTCAATGCCGCTTGGGATTTGCTCACCGGCTATGACGAGAACCAGCGCGATCAGGAGTTGCAAAACCTGCTGGCGCGCGCCGACGCCGAAACCCTACCGACGATCCTCGGCGGCGACTTCAACGTCAGCGATCAGTCGCGCGAGTACGCTCTGCTGGCTGAGCGTTACCATGACAGTTTCCGCGAGCGCGGGATCGGTTTCGGCTGGAGCTACCCGGCGGTGCAGGCATTCGGCGTGCCGCCGATCATCCCGGCGGCGGTGCGCAT
>JAEVZT010000472.1 GCA_023392115.1 Chloroflexota bacterium | reverse complement strand
CGGCACAAGCGTGACGATCCGCTGGCAGGGGGAACGGTTGAGCGGCGCTCGATGATGGAACGGTGAGCGACTACCCAAACCCCGATCCGGCAGCATGGATCGAGACGACGATTTTTCGCTCGCTGACAGCGGAAAGGCATACGTTGACGCTCGACTCCGACGCGCCATTTCTGCTCGACAGCGTGACGATCGCCGACCGCACAGCGATCAACCTGACGCCGCTGATCGCCGGCGCGGTGATCGCGGTCGGCATGGTAATCGGCGTGGTTGTCGTGAGCGTGTATCAGAAACGCCAAACCGCCTAACCCCACCCCGCTCGCTGCGCTCACTTCCCCTCCCCGAATTCGGGGAGGGGATTGAGGGGTGGGGTCTTACCCCATCAAATGCTTCTTGAAGTGCTCAGTGATCGCGTTATAGCAGGTGACGCGGTTTTCGAGCTTGAGCACGTCGTGCCCTTCGTTCTCGAACATCAGGTAGTCGACGTCTTTGCCCTGCCCGCGCAGGTACTCAACCACGTCGCGCGACTCGCGTTCGACTACGCGCGGATCGTTCTTGCCCTGAATCACGAGCATCGGGCAGGCGAGCTGATCGACGTAGGTCTTCGGCGAGCGCTCGACGAGCAGGTCGCGGTCGTTGACCGGATCGCCGACGGCGATGGCGAAATACGGCTTCCACGTTTCGGGAATGCGATCCATGAACGTCAGCAGGTCGTAAGGACCGAACATGTCGACCGCCGCTTTCCACAGGTCGGGGTGGCGCATCGCCAGCGTTAGCGTCATGTAGCCGCCGTATGACCGTCCGACAACGCCCGCGCGGCTGGTATCAATGCGCGGATCATCCGCCAGCAGCTTGAGCGCGTGGACGTGATCGAGCCGGTCTTGCCCGCCCCAGTCGCGGTCGACGCGCTTCATGTAGCTCAAGCCGTAGCCGGTGCTGCCGCGCACATTGGGCACGAACACGGCGAAGCCGTTGAGCGTCAGATACTGGATCAGCGGCATCGAGAACCACGAGAAATCCGGGCGCTCCTGTGACTGCGGACCGCCGTGAATGTAGTAGACCAGCGGGCGCTTGCCCTCGAAGCCGAGCGAAGGGGCGGGCAGATACAGGCGTGCCGAGATTCGCAGCCCGTCGTGCGAGACGAACGAGGCGTCCTCGCCGCGCGACAGCAGTTCCTGCGGGATGCCGAGCACCTTTTCGTCGGTATGGCGCGTGATCTCGTTCCGGTCTGCCCCGGCGACGGTGTACAACTGCGTCGGCGAGGTCGCCGTCGAGAACGAGGCGCTGAAGCTGTCGGTTTCCTTGTCGTAATCGACAGCGTGCGCCACGCCGTCCGATAGGTCGCCCTGTCCTAAGATGACGTGCGTCAACCGCATCGTCAGCGCTGCCTCGTCAAACACGCCTTCGTAGACCCACGAACTGCCGTCGATGTTATACGCCACCATGTAGCGGTCGTCGTGCATGTCCTCAAGGTGGATCAGCTCGCCGGCACCGGCGTGGACAATGCCCTCGATCTTGACCTGCTGAATTTCGCCGTTTTCCTCAGTCAGATCGAGGTAGCCAAGCCCGTAGCTGTCTTCGAACAGCGCGGTTGTCAGCAGCAAGCCCTTGTCGCCGGTGGTGAAGTGCGGCGCGCCAATGGCGTTGATCGGCACTTCTTCACCCGGCGCGCGTTCTTCGAACGGTTTGCCGTACAGGACGCGCGCGCCCTGATCGCGCTGCCACAGGTACACGGTCGTGTCGCCGGCGGTGTAGCCTTCGAGCAGCACGACTTTGCTGTGATCCTTGTTGTGGCTGACCGGGAACGGTCCCCACGTGCTTTCGCTCAGGTGGGTGAGCGTCCCGTTCGACACGTCGCCCTGATACGCCTTGCCGATCGCCTTCGTCCGCATCTCGACAGCCATGTAGATCAGGCTGCGCTCGCGGTCGATCTCGACGACGTGGACGCGCGTGTTGTCAAGTTCAGGGAAGATCGGTTCGGGGAAGCCGCCGTCGATCGGGATCGCCATCGGCAGGTAATTCTCGTCGCCGTCCTTGTCGATCATCAGCATGATCTTGCCGAGTTTCGGGAAGACGTAGAACGGCGCGCCGCCGACCAGTTCCGGGTTTTGCAGCGCGATCGTCGGCGGCAGCAGCGGCTGGGGAACGCTGCCGCCGAAGTCCATGCGGTACAGGCTCAAGCGCCCGCTCAGGTTGCTGATGAAATAGATGCTGTCGCCGACGCGCTGAGGCGTCAGGAACAGCCGGGCAGACAGTAACGACTCGATGTGAAACATGATCGCCCCTTAGAGTGTGTAGATTTCGCCGTACTTCGAGCGCAGGTAGTTGAGCAGCGGTTCGACGCGCAGTCCGCCGCCGGTCACGCGCTCGATCAGTTCCGGCGCTGTGTACTTGCTGCCGTAGCGGTAAATGTTGTCCTTCAACCAGCCGTGCAGCGTATCGAACTTGCCCTGCCGGATGTCGTCGGGAATCTGCGGATGCGCCTTGAGCGCCTGTTCGTAGAACTGCGTGCTCAGGATGTTGCCGAGCGTGTAGCCCTGAAACGCGCCGCCGATCACGCCGGCAAACCAGTGGACGTCCTGCATGCAGCCGTCGCGGTAATCGGGCGACATGACGCCGAGATCGCTCTGGTAGCGCGCGTTCCACGCGTCAGGCAAGTCCTTGATTGCCAGCGAGCCTTCGAGGAGCGCCAGTTCGAGGTCGAAGCGGATCATGACGTGCAGGTTGTAGGTCACCTCGTCGGCTTCAATGCGGATCAGCGACCGCTTGACTTTGTTGACGGCGCGGTAAAAAGTGTCGAACGAGATGTCGCGCAGTTGATCAGGGAACGTCGCCTGAAGCTGGGGATAGTAGTATTCCCAGAAGCCGCGGCTCCGTCCGACGACGTTTTCCCACGTGCGCGACTGGCTCTCGTGGACGCCCGACGACGTGCCACCCGCCAGCGGCGTCGCCTCGTAGGACATGTCGATCCCCTGCTCGTACATCGCGTGACCTGACTCGTGCATCGTGCTGAACAGCGCGTCGAGCAGGTCATTCTCCTTGACCTTGGTCGTGATGCGGACGTCGCCAAGCGAGAATTTGGTCATGAACGGGTGGTGCGTCAAGTCCTGACGCCCGCGCTCGAAGTCGTAGCCGAAGCGCCGGATAACCTGCTCGCCGAATTCAAGCTGTTTGTCTTTGGCGTAATGCAGGTGGACGAATGACTCGTCGGCGGGTTCCTGCTCGGTGATCGCCTTGACGAGCGGCACAAGCCCTTCGCGCAGTTCGCCGAAGACGCGGCGGACGTCATTCGCCTTCATGCCGTAATCGGAGAAGTCGATCAGCGGGTCGGCGATGTGGTCGTAGCCGGGGAAGCAGTCGGCAAGCTGGCGGCTCAAGTCGAGCGTCTTTTCGAGCATCGGCTGGACGGCATTGAAATCGTTCGCCGGACGCGCCGTCGTCCACGTCTGGTACGATAACGCCTGATGTTCGAGCAGCGCCGATATCAGCGCCGCCGGGACTTTGATCTGCTTCTCGTAGGCGCGGCGCGTCGCGCGGATCAGGGCGGCATCGTCATGATCGTAGGGCAAGCTTTCTTCATACGCCGCCAGATCGTCGAGCAGCCTGCCGATCGCCGGATCGGTAAATTTCTCGTGCGCCAGCCGCCCGACGATCGCCATTTGACGCCCGCGCGCTTCAGCGCCGCCCGGCGGCATGTACGTCGACTGATCCCAGTTGAGCAGCGCCGCGACCGCGTCAAGGTCGCCGGCTTCCATCAACCGCTGTTTGAGTTCCTGAAATTTCTGTTCCACGCGTAACCCCCATTCAAAGAAACTTCAACGATGATAATAGTTCTAAAGCTGACTGGCTGCAAACAACCGCGCGCTTTGCGACCGCTCCCGCGCGGCACTATACTCATTGTGCTAGAAAACGGAGGCTCCCATGCTCACACTACCCGACCCGCTCGCCTTCAATCGCGTCGTCTGGGAGATCGTGCGCCAGATACCGTCGGGCGCGGTCGCCACCTATGGGCAGATCGCCGGCATGATCCCGCCGCCAGATGGGATTGAGTCCAAGGACTATGAGCGCCTCGCGCCGCGTTGGGTCGGCGACGCGATGAACGCCGTTTCAGGCGTCGACGAGAAAACCGTGCCGTGGCATCGGGTCATCAACGCCAAGGGCGGGATCAGCCTGCCGGAAGACAGCGTCGCCGCCGCGCTTCAGCGCGCACGCCTGCGCGCCGAAGGGGGGATGCCCGACGACTACGAGCGCGTCGACCTCGATCAATTCGGCTGGGAAGGTCCCGATCCGGCGTGGATCGCCGCCAACGGGCTGCGGACGCCGCGCTCGTTGAAGAAGCCGCCATCCGACGCCCCGCAGCAGTTAAGTTTGTTCTAAACAACCATCTACACCCTACTCCCCTCACCCTGCTTGCGATGCAAGCCGTCCCTCTCCCACGCAAGCGGGGAGAGGGACAAAAGCATGATTTCTCCCCTTCTCCCCGCTTGCGTGGGAGAAGGGTTTGGGGGTTGAGGGGTAATGGCGTTCTAGAACGTCTTCGGCTCGATCTCGACCGGCTGATACGTGTCGATATAGCTGAACGTGTCTGCCAGATCGGGCGCGAGATGGTAGAGAACGCTGTAGTTGGGTTTCACAAATCGGGCTTCGCGCATGGTTTCGAACAACTGCACCAGCGGATCGTAGAAACCGTCGACGTTCAGCAGCACGACCGGCTTGTTGAGCAGGCGCAGCTGCTTGAGCACGAGGATTTCAAACACTTCTTCAAGCGTCCCTAAGCCGCCGGGGAGCGCCAGAAACGCGTCGGCGCGGGCTTCCATCGCCGCCTTGCGCTCGCGCATGGTTTCGGTCACCAAGAGTTCATCCGCCGTATTGTAGGCGACTTCCATGTCGACAAGCGCCTGCGGGATGACGCCAACAACGCGCCCGCTGCCCTGATGCACCGCCCGCGCGATCGCCCCCATCAAGCCGATGCTTGAGCCGCCGTAGACAAGCGTATCACCGCGCGCCGCCAGCATCGCGCCGAGTTCGGTGGCGACGGTGAAGTATTTTGGATCGACAGCATTGCTTGAAGAACAATAGACGCAGAGATTCATTATTCACCTGATCGTGAGTCGAAAAGAGCGGGGTTTCTCCCCGCCCTTCGATGTTATCAGGCGATGTGTTCGAACGCCAACAGTTGAGCGCCGGGTATCACCGCGCGCCTGACCCTCTGCGCGAACGTCAGCCGGTTACCGTCGAGGTCGGTGATGGTGAAGGCGCAGTCGCCCCAGATTTCCTCGCGCAAGTCCTCGCACATCGGCACTTCGCGCGCGCGCAGGAAGGCGTGAAAGCGGCGAATGTCGATCGCGTCAGGCAGATCGATGTACAGCTCGCCGATACAGTGTGCCGTCGACGTGCGGCGGCTGATCATCAGCTTCGCGTCGCCCATGTACGCTTCGGCGTAGACGGTCTTGCCATCAGCGCCGGGCAAACCGCCTTCCCCCTTGAATCCAAGCAGTTGTGTATAGAACTGCAAACTGAGATCGACATCCCGGACACGAAGGACAGGTGTGATCATGACTCTGCTCTTTTTATCCAAACACTTGTTCTAATTTTAGCCAAGAATCAGGCGTTTGGCAAGCAATTCAGCGTCCGATTTGCGCGCCAATTTTGTCGTGCAGAGTCCATACATCGGAGCCGAAATTGCTAACGAGCGTGATCGTCGTCCGAGTTTGCGGATCGCACGACGATATGAAGCTGACGCCGGGATCTGCCCCTTGAAAATATGGGATCAGCGCCCCGCCGCGCTCGCTCAACCACATACCGTAGCCATATTCGCGGCTGTCGACCTGCGACGTCAGCATCTCGCGCACCAGCGAGTCAGAAATGATTGCACCGCCGAGCAGCCCGTCCCAGAAGCGTTCGACATCCACAACCGTCGTAAACGCGCCGCCCGCCCCTGTCCCTTTGGCGTCGACGCTGTAGATGTTGGTGTAGTGCTCGCCGCGCGCCTCGTCGTAGATGTAGGCGTTGGCGCACTTGGCGGGCAGCCTGTCGAGTTCATAGTAGCCGGTATTCGCCATGCCGCACGGTTTGAAGACGGCGTCCGCGAGATAGCCGTCGAACGGCACCCCAATCACCTTCTCGATGATCAGCCCGAGCACGACGTAGCCGCTGTTGCTGTACTGAAAGCGCTCGCTCGGTGGGTACATCATCGGCTTGTCGATGAACAGCGGGAGCAGGTCAGCCGACGCGCGAATGCGGTAGTTCGGGAAGTCGCGCCACAGATCGGCGTATTCGTCCATGACCGACTCGTCGAAGTAGTCGGGAATGCCGGACGTGTGCGTCAGCAGTTGGCGCACGGTGATCTGTCGATCGATCGCCTTGAGGTCGAAGTCAAGCAGAGCGCCGATCGCGCTGTCGAAGTCCAGCCGCCCCTGCTCGATCAGCTTGAGCACGCCGGCGGCGACGAACGCCTTTCCGGCGGACGCCGTCGCAAACTTCGTGTCGACTTCGTTCGGTATGCGGTTCGGCAGATCGGCATAGCCATACGCCTTCTGAAATGTGGTCTTGCCGTTCTGGCGGACGGAAACGACGCCGCTGAAATTGGCGTCGATCAGGCGCTCAATGTCCATTGTTCTTCCTCAGTGAGAGATGATTATCTGAGCTTGTCGAGCCACGCTTGCACGGCGTCGGCGGCGGCCTGCGGCTTTTCCAGCACCACTTTATGTCCCGCGCGCTCGATCGTCACCAGCGTCGATCCGGCGATGCGTTCGTGCAGGTACTGGCTGTACTTCGGCGGCGTCATGCGATCTTCCGCCCCGCTGACGATCAGCGTCGGCACGCGGATTTCCGCCAGCCTGTCGCGCACGTCGAAGGCGTTCGAGGCGGTGAAATCGCCGAGCATGACGTCCGCCGGAGTCTGCATCAGCGCGGCGTACCCTTGCTGGCGCTGATCCTCCGGCGCGCCCTGCGCCCAGAACCACTCCGACAGCAGCGCCGCGACCTTCGCCTGATCAGTTTGGATATTGTTGAGGATGTCGGGATGCACCGCCAGCTTCGCCCCCGCGCCGATCAGGGCGATGCCAAGCGCCCGTTCCGCGTGATCGAGCGCGATTTGCAGGGCGATCGCCGCGCCGAGGCTGTGCCCGACCAGCGCCGCCCGATCGACCTTTAGCGCGTCGAGCAGCGCGACTACGTCGGCGGCGTACTCGGCGACGCTCGACCGCCCCGGCGCGGGACTCTTGCCATGTCCGGGCAGGTCAAGCGCGATCACGCCCGCGCGCAGGCGGCGCATCTCCGCCGACCAGTCGAGCCGCGATCCCGCCGCCCCGTGAATCAGCACGACGACCGGCGACTCAGAAGCGGGTCGGCGCTGGTCGGCGATCCAGATGGGGGCGCGGGCGGTTTCAATCAGGGGCATGGGTGAGTTCCGAGTGACGAGTAATGAGTGATGAGACAGAGAGTTTACAGTTTACAGTAAACAGTTCACAGTAGGTGCTCGATTCACTGACTGTGAACTGGCTACTGTTTATCGCGTTTTCAGCAGCTTGTCATATTCGGCATGTGAGCCGATCCAGAACCAGATATATGCCCCGTCAGCCGCACGTGTGCAAAGCGCGCGGTAGCTGATTCCGATGCGCACCGAATACCAGACCGGATCGCCCCCAACTGGCTTGAAATTCAGCCCGACGTGATTTGGATCGCGCTGAAACTGCTCAAAAGCTTTGTCGGCTTGTTTCTGGATAGCTACCGAAAGCGCGTCGTAGAGGTCTCGAAAGCGGCGTGTGCGCGTAGACTTCACGGGGTTTTAGTCGTCGAAGTCCTCGGTAAGCCCGGCTTGGTGTTCTTCCAGTGCCTCGCGCGCCAACTTGTCGACCGCCGTGTTTTCCTCAGAGAGTTTAGTGTCCCACAGCGCGTCGTTCAGACGTACCAGTTCGTGCAGCAGCGCGGGAATGGCTTCCGACAAGTCATCGATCCCCTGCTCGGCGGCGAATACTTCCAACAGATCGAGTTCCTTGTCGCTGAAACTGACAGTGTATGTATGCTGGCGAACATCAGCCTTTTGTGAAGCCATCACACCACCTCTCGGCACTTATAGGTACATTGTAACTTATAACAGTTGCAATATCACCCGATGGGTTTACGGTACGGTCACGTCGAACGCGCCGAGGCGGACGTGCGTTTGATCGCTGCCAGTAATAGGTATGCGGCTGACGTCAGGCAGCGTGTAATGCCCGACGTCGACCGTGTAGCCCTCACCGGGCGGCACGTCGAAGAAATCCGCCATGACGACCACGCGGTCGCCTGACTGCCACGTATGGATCGACAGCGGCACGTCGGACACCATCAGCGGATCGCCTTCGGCTGTGTCAGCCGTTCGCAGGTGGTGAAACTGCTGAATCGTGGTGTCCGCGGGCGGATCGACGGCGCGCCACAGGGTCGACACGCGCAGGCGATCGCCGACGCGGCGGACGCGCCAGCCTTCAAGCGTCGTCCCATCGGCGAACATCACCGGATCGACCGCCGTGAAACCTGCCGGATCGCTCGCGCCATCGTAAGCCGTCGCCACAAACGGCAGCGCCCCTTCACGGCGCGGATGCTCAACCACGTCGAGCGCCAGCCCCGCCGCCTCGATTTCTTCCCATGCCTGAAACGGCGCGAGTGTCGTCAGCAGCGTCGCCGTGTGCGGCGGCAGGATCAGCAGCACGTCGCCATTGATGATTCGGTGCGGGCGTTCCCACAGCAGCGCCTTGAACACGGCGACCTCGCCGTCGATCGCGGGATCGTCACCGTGTGTGAAGAACAACACCGGCGCTTCCGACTCGTATGCTGCCTGCCGCGATTCGCGCAGGATGCTCGACAGGGCACTGTTGACCGGTCGCGGTTCTGATGCCCCGG
>JAEVZT010000624.1 GCA_023392115.1 Chloroflexota bacterium | reverse complement strand
CGTCCTGACCCATCTTGCGCGCCGTCTCGTTGATTAAGTCGGCTTCCGGCTGCGCGGCATGGTGCTTCCAAAGCTTGACCCAACTGTGCGGGTTGTCGCGGTATTCGGGAATCGCGCTCAACGGCGTGCCGTCGGCTTTGACCGGCAGCATCGTGCAGGCGGTGAAGTCGATGCCGATGCCGATGACGTCCGCCGGATCGACTCCGCTCTCGCGCAGGACGGCGGGCACAGTCTGCTTGACGACTTCGACGTAATCCATCGCGTCTTGCAGCGCCCAATCGGGCGGCAGCGGTTTATCGCTTCCCGGCAGCGTCGTGTCGATGACCCCGTTGGCGTAGGGGTGGACGGCGGTGGCGATCTCGCGCCCGTCGCTCACGTCGACGAGCAGCGCCCGTCCCGATTCCGTCCCATAATCAATGCCGATTGTGTATTTTGCCATGATCTATTTACCTACACCTGTAACGGACTCAACTGGATAACCTGATTGGTCGCCGCCGAGTCATACGATTTGAAGACCAATTGTACCGTCTTCAAGTTATCATCGCCGCTCGTTTCGCCGGTTTCTAGCCCCTTCAGCGCCCGCGCGAGGTTTAGCTGGCACGGGACGATGCTCGAATGCGGCACATCATAGGCGGGATTCGCCCATTCGTAGTGCGGCGGTTGATGGCGGCTGGCGTGCGTGCCGTCGGCGGTCGTCTCGCGAATCCAGAAGTCGGGCGCAAGTTCGAGGAAGCCGCGATCGCCTTCAACTTCAATGTAGGTTTCGGGGAAGCGGTCATGCTCGCGCTTGGTGGCGTAGCTCATGACGCAGACGACCGTTGCGCCGCTTTCCATTGACAGCGTGACCGTCGCCACGTCCTCGCCCTTGATGTCCGCGTGGACGCGGTAGGTCTGGCAGTAGAGCGACTTCGCCTCGCCGAACAGGAAACGTGCCGTGTCGAGGATGTGGCTGCCGATGTCCGTCAGGATGAATTGGTCGAGTTCTTTCAGGAACGGCTGGTTGTCGAACACCGGGAAGCTGTTGCGGTAGTCAATGCGGGCGCGGAACACCTTGCCGATCCGCCCTTGATCAAGCGTGCGCTTGAACGCGCGGATCGCGTGCTGCCAGCGCCAGTTCTCGTTGATATACAGCGCCACGCCTGCTTTGCGACAGACGTCGACCATGGCTTCGGCTTCTTCGAGCGTCGTCGCCATTGGCTTCTGGCAGACGACGGGCAGCCCGCGCTCCGCCGCCATCTTCGTGAACAGGTAGTGCGTTTCGACGCCGGTGCAAATGTCGACAAAATCGATCGATTCGTTTGCCAGCAGCGCTTCGGCGTCATCGTAAACGGCGCTCTGCGGGATGCCGAACTGCGCCGCCAGCCGTTCCGCCTTCGACTTGGTGCGGTTGTAGAGCGCGACGCATTCGACTTCGCCTGTCTCATTCCAGCCCGCCAGCTGGTAGTACGACCAGAAGCCGGTGCCGAACATCGCGAAACGTAATTTTGCCATTTATGACCCTCGTTAATCGGTGATCAGCGTCCGTAAGTAAGCCGCGCTCTGGCGCACCCAGTCAAGCTCTTTGGCGACGGTTTCGCGCATCGTCGCTTCGGGCGCGGGCCACGTCTCGATGATTGCGTTGAAGCTGCGACCGTACCCCTTGAGCGCGTCGAGCAGCCACGGCACGTCGAGCATGCCCTGACCGGCGGGCATGCCGGTGACGACGAAGCCCATGTTGTGCAGCGCGCGGCGAATGGTGAATTCCTTGACGTGCAGGTTGACGACGAAGCGCCCGAGCGTGGCGACGACGATTTCCGGTCCCTCAAGCGAGCCGAACGAGTTGACCGTGTCGAGACACACGCCGACGAGCGGGCTGTCAACCTGCTCGACGATCCCCGCCAGCGTCCGCGCCTTGAAGCGATCGTGATTTTCGATCGCCAGCGTGATGTTGGCCGCTTGCAGGTCGGGCAGGATGGCGCGGATCAGGCTGACGACCTCGTCGGGCGAGGGGTGATGCTGCGCCGTGTCGACGACCACGCGCAGGATCGGCGAGCCGAATTCTTGCGCGATGGCGAGGTACTGGCGCAGGTGATCGGTCTGGATGCCGCGCGTGCCGACTTCGAGGCTGATGCCGCGCCGCGCCGCGTCGTCGCACAGCGCCCGGCGCTGATCGGCGCTTAGACTGTGCAGCGGAATGTTGTCGGCGATCTGGACGACGCGCAGCCCAAGATCGTCGGCGAAGGCGACAAGCCCGAAGGCGTCGATCGGCGCTTCAGGCTGCTCGAAGCCGGGCACGCCTATCGCCCACGCGCAGGCGTAAGAACCAAGTCCGAGGCGGGTCACGGGGTTACTCCTAACAGCAGCGTCGCGATGCGGCGGATCGCCGCCGGCTCGCCGACGTATGCCCACAGGACGAACGTGTCGGTGGTTTCCGCCTTGCCGGTCTGCCCGCCGATCGTGTGTCCGCTGCATTCCATTTCGCCGAAGCTGACATCGCCGCCGAATTCGCCGCCGTCGTTGTAGACGTGGACGGAGTGCCCG
>JAEVZT010000347.1 GCA_023392115.1 Chloroflexota bacterium | reverse complement strand
CCGGGTAACTCGTAAAAAATGAGGCCGCGATCCCGAATCCGATATAGCGCTTCTCTTGCCGGTTCCGCGTCGATGCGGGTTTCCCGGAACCAGTCTCTGTGGCTCTTCGTCAGCCAATAGAAGCCATTGCGTTTGTGACTAAGGCGTACCTGTCCCTTCGAGTTGGGCCTGTGCCAAAACATCACTTGGGAAAAAAGTATTCCATCTGTCACATGACCATCATTAATATCAACATAGGCTGGCGCGAGAAAAACACCGGGAATAGAGCATGTAACGTAATTACGTGCCCACTCGTTGGGAATCGCTTCATCGACACTGGGGATAGTATTGCTTTCCGTAGCGCTCGTTTTCATGGCGTGATTGCTCTGCCTAACTGGAAGCTTATCTTACTCGCAGACCTTGTGGCCGATCTATCGGAACGTACTGGAGTGAAAGCGGATCTTGCGACACCTTAATTATACCCAGTTAGTCTCATTTCACGGCTATCGCGGCCGCATGAAACCGGATTTTGGGTCAGGCGAATTGATGGATTTATTGATGTCTTCGCTTTCGTTCATGCTTGATGATGTCACGTATTCGCCGGTCTGACAGGTTAAATGCGTGTCCCAAAACTACTGAATCCTCTCCATCGAGATAGCGACGATAAATTTCAGCATTGCGATGGAGTTTTTCCCGTGATTGTAGTTCTGGGGGTCTATCGCCATAGATGAGACAAAGCACATAGTGCATAGCATCTTTGATCGATGGCAATGATCCTGTTGACAGCCTGAATCCCTCCAGGCACGTAACAGGATCACAACCCGCCACACGGCGGGTTTTTGTTTGCCCCGGATTCTGCTCCCCATCACGATCATGATGTTTCCCCACCAACTACACGCGGACAACCGCTTTTTCAGTAATGACAAACACGCGATCGCCGGCGCGCGGCTGAATGAGTGCCGTGCCGGTGAAGCCGCCGAACGCGGGCAGGACGCCGCACCTCGCGCCGAACCAGAAACACGGCAGCCTGACGGTTTGCCGTCCCGAGCCGGTGAGCAGCGCTGCCGGATGCAGGTGTCCGGCGAGCGCGTAGCCGCTGACGGGATCGAACGGTTCGTGCGACAGGACGAATGGCGGCTGCTCGACCGGCGGGTTGAGCGTTCGGATGTTCCAGTCCGCCGGCGGATCGCCCGCCGAATGGTCGTGATTGCCGCGCACGAGCGTGATCGCTAATTCGGGATGGGCGGCGCGCCACGTGCTGAAGGCATCGAGCGTTGCCGCGTCGCGCCCCTTCGCCGCGTGCAGGAAGTCGCCCAAGATGATCAACTCGCGCGCTTGAGTCGTCTTCAGCAGGCGCGACAGCCGTTCGAGATCGGCACTCAGGTTGCCGCCGGGGATGGGGATGCCCGATGCTTGCAGGGTCGCGGCTTTGCCCAAGTGGATGTCGGCGATGAACAGCGCCCGCGCTCGCATCCAATAAACTGCGCGTTCCGGCAGCAGCGTCAGCGTTTCACCCGCGACGTCGACGTCTACCACTTTTCGTAGCTCATCTGCATCTTTCGGATGCGGTCTTCGAGCGTTTCCGAACTCACCGTCTGCCGCAGGCGATCGACCAGCAGCGGAAACGCGAACGGGGTTGGGCGGCGCACCTCGCGCACGAGCAGGTGGCTGCCGTTGATGCGCGCCAGCGCGGCATACAGCCGGCTCTGTTCAAGCTGTTTCTGCAGGACTTCGCGCCGCGCCTGATCGAGCAGGAGATTTTCAGGGTCATAATTCGCCAGCACGTCATAGAGCAGGCTGCTCGACACCTGCATCTGCTTGACGGTCTTCTGCCCGCCGGGAAAGCGCTGGATCACTAACCCGGCTACGCGCGCGATTTCGCGAAACTGGCGCTTCGCCATCTCGCTCACGTTTAGGCTTTGCTCAATGTCGTCGAGCAGATTGTCAACGCCGAACAAGCCGCGATCAAGCGCTGCTTGCAGCGGCGCGGGTTCAGGCGACAGGAGTTCAAAGCCGTAATCGTTCGACGCCAGCGTGAACGTGATCGGCTGCATGCGTGACAGCCGGTAAGCCACCAGCGCGGCAAGCCCTTCATGGACGAAGCGTCCCTCGAACGGAAAGAAGAAAAGATGATGTCCCTCGCGCGTCCGCGCCACTTCAATGAGCAGGTCTGTCCCTCCCGGGACTGCCGACAGCGACGCCTGCAGCTCAAGCAGCGGGCGCAGCGCTTCCGTTTCGGCGTCAGGGTAAATGCCACCGTGGAGCGTGCCTAGAAGTTCCCGCATCTGCGCTGTCAGCTGATCCGACAGCGGCAGCCCGCCGCCGAACCAGCGCGGGACAATCCCCTTGTGCCGCTGGCTCTTGGCTTTACGCACCCAGACTTTCATGTCGCGCAGACGGACGAATTCGAGCACTTTCCCCGCCAGCGTGAAGTGATCGCCGGGCTTCAAGCGCGAGACGAACGACTCCTCGATTGAGCCGATGCTGCCGCCGCGCAGGTACTGGACTTCAAGCGCCGAGTCGCCAAGGATCGTGCCGATCGACATCCGGTGTCCGCGCGCGATCGTCTCATCGGTGACGACGAAGTGACCGTCCTCGCGCCGCAAGCGTCCGTATTGGGGGTAGCTGCTGAGAGCCTGCCCGCCGCGCGTGACAAAATCGAGCGTCCAATCCCATTCGGGGCGAGTCAAATCCCTGTATGTGTAGGCTGTCCGCACCTCGCGCATCAGATCGTCGGGGTCGAACCCGCCGCCGATCCCGATCGTGACCAGATGCTGCGCCAGCACGTCGAGCGGTTTTTCGAGCGCCGGTCGATCCTCGATCTGCCCGCCGCGGATCGCCGCCCGCGCGGCGGAGACTTCCAGCAGCTCAAGCGCGTGCGCCGGCACGCAGGTGACGCGGCTCTGCGCGCCCGGCTGGTGTCCGCTGCGACCGGCACGCTGCATCAAGCGCGCCGCCCCTTTCGGGCTGCCAACCTGCAAGACGCGCTCGACGGTCGGGAAGTCAACGCCGAGGTCGAGGCTGGAAGTACAGACGACGCAGCGCAGATACCCCGCCCGCAGCGCGTCCTCAACCCACACGCGCGTCTTATGCTCAAGCGAACTGTGATGGAGCGCGATTTCGCCTGCCCAGTCCGGTCGCGCTTCGAGAATTGCCTGATACCAGCTTTCGGTCTGAAAGCGGGTGTTGGTGAAGACGAGCGTGCTGCGGCTTGACTCGATCGCTTCGAGCACCTGCGGCAGCAGGGTTAACCCGAGATGCCCTGCCCACGGAAAGCGCTCGATTCGTTCGGGGATGATCGTGTCGATCACGAGTTCCTTAGACAGATCGCCGCGCACAAGCCGCCCGGATGGGATTTCACCGGTGGCGAAGTCTGCCGTCCCGAGCAGCGCCCGCATGGCGGTGTCGAGATTGCCGATCGTCGCCGACAACCCCCACACGCGCGCATCAGGACACCAGCGCCGCAGCCGCGCGAGCGCGAGTTCGGTTTGCACGCCGCGCTTGCTGCCCATCAACTCGTGCCATTCGTCGACGACGACCAGCTTCAAGCCGGCGAAGCGGGCTTCCGCGTCGTCATACGTCAGCAGCAGCGACAGGCTTTCCGGCGTGGTGATCAGGGCGCTTGGAAGCCGCTGTCGCTGGCGTGCGCGTGCGGTCGAGGAAGTGTCGCCCGTGCGCGTTTCGACCGTCCACGGCAGGTTGAGCGCCGTCACCGGCGCTAGCAGCGAGTCGGCGGTGTCCGAAGCGAGGGCGCGCAGCGGCGTGATCCACAGCACCTGAAGCGGAACGCTGCGCGAGCGTTTTGTCGCCGTGTACGGCGGCCGATGCTGCGCCGTCCATGCCATCAATGCGCCCAGCCATACCGCGTAGGTCTTGCCCGTTCCGGTCGGGGCGTGGATCAGCCCGCTCTCCCCGTCCCTGTAGGCGTCCCATACCTCTTGCTGGAACGGGAACGGCGTCCATCCCTGCGCGTGAAACCAGTCGAGCACGACGTTC
>JAEVZT010000246.1 GCA_023392115.1 Chloroflexota bacterium | reverse complement strand
CGTCGCTGGAGTTTGTTTCGTGAGGGACGGCAAGCCTTTCTGGCTGCCAGTCCCCCACTCTAAGTTACTGTCGCCCCCTCAGCGCTTGCGTGGGAGAAGGGGTTGGGGGTTGAGGGGTAGGAAATATCCGTCACTCATTTGCTGAGAACCAGCAAGCTAAAGGAGTCCCTATGCGCCTCAACGTCGGCATGGCGCAGATTTATCCCAAGATCGGCGACGTGCGCGCCAACCTCGACAAGCATCTGGCATACGTCGAGCAAGCCGCCGCCGCCAAAACCGATCTGCTCGTGTTCCCTGAACTCTCGCTGACCGGCTATCAGGTGCAAGACCTCGTGCCGGAAGTGGCGATCCGCACGCGTCCGGACGATCCGGTCTTCGCGGCGCTGCTCGACGCGAGCAAGCGGCTCGATCTGGTGTTCGGTTTCGTCCACGAGGACGAGCGCCAGCGGTTTTACATCGCCAGCGCGTATCTCTCCGGCGGCGAGCTGGTTCACGTCCACCACAAAATCTACCTGCCGACCTACGGCATGTTTGACGAGGGGCGCTACTTCGATCAGGGCGAGAGCATCCGCGCCTTCGACACGCGCTTCGGACGCGTCGGCATGTTGATCTGCGAAGATTTCTGGCACATGTCGCCCGCTTACTTGCTGTGGCTAGACGGTGCAGACCTGATGATCTTCCACAGCGCCAGCCCCAGTCGCGGTTTGGATGGCGGCGACCGCCTATCGGGAACGCGCTGGGTCGAACTCGTCAACCAAGCCTACGGCAGCATGTTCACCAACTACATCATCCACTGCAACCGGGTCGGCTATGAAGACGGCAAGAACTTCTGGGGCGGCTCGGTGATCGTCGACCCGAACGGCGAGTTTCTCGTTCACGGGACGTATTTTGACGAATGCCTGCTGACGCAGACGATCGACCTCAATCAACTGCACCGCACGCGCAGCCGCCTGCCGCTGCTGCGCGATGAACAGCCGCTGCTTGTCCAGCGCGAACTGGCGCGCATCCTCTCGGAGAGTCCCACACGATGAACGGCACGCGACGCGATTTTACGGAACTGCTCAAGATCAATACCGGTATCGCCCGCAAGATGCTGACCGGCTTCATTCAGGACGAGATCGGCAAGACGGGCATGAAGCGCGCGGTGATCGGCTTGTCGGGCGGCATCGACTCGGCGCTGTCCGCCTACCTGTCGGCGGAAGTGCTCGGCGCGGAGAACGTGCTCGCCGTCCGCATGCCCTACCGCACATCGTCCGCCGACAGCCTAGAGGACGCCGACCGTGTCATCGAGGCGTTGGGGCTGCCCAGCCTGACCGTGCCGATCACTGATATGGCGGAGCCGCTGTTTGCCCAGTTCCCGAACATGAACAACAATCGCCGCGGCAACGTCATGGCGCGGCTGCGCATGACGATCCTCTACGACCAGTCGGCGGAATGGGGCGGGCTGGTGATGGGAACGAGCAACAAGACCGAACTGCTGCTCGGTTACTCGACGATCTACGGCGACAGCGGAGTCGCGCTCCACCCGATCGGCGACCTGTACAAGACGCAGGTGCGCCAGCTTTCCGCCGCGCTCGGCATTCCCGCGCCGATCATCAACAAGCCGCCGTCAGCCGATCTATGGGTCGGGCAGACCGACGAGGGCGAACTCGGTTTCACCTACGCCGACGTTGATCAACTGCTGTACCTGCTGGTGGATGAACGCTACACGGTCGAGGAAGTTGTCGCCGAAGGCTTCGACCGCGGCTTCGTCGAAGGCGTGTGGCGGCGCGTCAAGACTAACCATTACAAGCGGACGATGCCGAACATCGCCAAGGTCAGCCGCCGCACGATCGGTCACGATTTCCTATACCTGCGCGATTACGTCTGACACAGTACAATCAACGCAAACTGAACGCGAAAGACCATCATAAGCACTCATGGCAAAAGTCCTGCTCCTGATCCCTCTGCTTCTACTGATTCTGGCGAGCCGCGTGCTGGCACAGCAGGCGACCGCTGATATCTGTGCGTCGTCGCTTGACAGCCTGTGGACGCTCGCCAGCGACGCCTGTGTTGGCAAGCCGCTCGGCTATGTATGCAACGGCGGCGCGGCGCCGGTCGTCGAGCCGGTCGGCGCAGTCAGCAGCGCGCTCGGTCCGGTCGGCGCGCTTGTCGAGATCGGCGCTGTCGACTTTCTGCGAACCGCGCCGCTGAATCCCGAAAGCAACCACATCGGCATCGCGTGGCTGCGCTCGAACGCGCCGCTGCGTTACACGGCGTTCATGCTCGGCGACGTGTCGATGCGCGACGTCTCGCCGCCCGATTTTCCCGCGTGGACGTCGTCGGTTGTCGAAACGAGCACCGAACCGCCGGATTGTTCTGTCGCCCCGTTGAGCGCGCTGATCGTGCAGAGCAGCGTCGGCGAGCCGGTGCGGATCGTCATCAATGGTGTGTCGCTCTACCTGAACGGCACGATTCTCGTCCGCACCGCGCCAACGGAAACCACTTTCGTCGGCATTTCGGGACAGTCGTCGGTGATGGCGTTCAGCACTGAGGAATCGGTCTGGACGGGGCAGCAGGTCAGCGTCCCGCGCGATCCTGCCGCGCCGGAACGCCCATCCGCGCCGCCGAACTTCGCCGTCCCGTTCGATATCTCGCTGCTGCAAAATCTGCCGGTCGCCCTGTTCGACCGCCCGCTGATTCTGCCGCAGCCCGGTTACGTGCAGACGCAGGGACAGGTCAACCTGCGCGTCTCGCCCGATATGTACTCCGGGTTGATCATGGAAGTGCCGCCCGGACAGGTGATGAGCGTGCTGGGACGCAATCCCGAAGGCACGTGGTATCACGTCCGCCTTGAAAGCGGCATGTCCGGCTGGATGCTGGCGGAACTCCTGTCGCAGAACGTCGGGGCAATTCAGGCGGTCTATACGGCGACGCCGCTGCCGCCGCAGCGTTATGGTGAGCTTGGCACGCGGGCGCGCGTCCTCGCGCCGAACGGCGCGTCGCTGCGCGAAGGACCGGAGATTAGCTTCCCGTTGGTCTCGATTCTGCCTGACGGCACGTCGGTGAACCTGCTGGCGCGCAGCCCGTACAGCCCGTGGGTGAAAATCGAGGTCGGCGGCATGACCGGCTGGCTGGCGCTGCTGTCGATCGACACGCGCGCGTTCATCGACGCCCTGCCGATCGACGCCAACGTCCCGCTGCCGCCGCCGACACCGACGCCGACGCAGGTGCCCGGCTCGTTCGGCAATGCCTTCCCCGACCCCGAGCGCGATCACCCGTAAGCAGGTCTTAAGCGAAAATATCGGCTGAATTGAAACCCCTAGGCGGTATGCTTAGGGGTTTCCCGTGAAATTAGAAAGGATTATTGTGGAACAAAACCCGGTAGTAGCCCTCTTTCTCGCTCTAGGCGTGATTATCGCTGCATCCCGTGTCAGCGGATCGATCGCGCGGCGATTGGGGCAGCCGCGCGTCCTCGGCGAGTTGATCGTCGGCGTGATCCTCGGACCCACCCTGCTCAATCTGCTCCACGCGCCGATGTTTGAGGGCGTTGAACTGGACGCATCGATCAAAGAACTGGCGGAACTCGGCGTGCTGCTGCTGATGTTCATCGTCGGTCTTGAGATGAACATCGGCGAACTGGTGAAAGTCGGCAAGGTTGGCGTCTTCGCCGGTTTTGCCGGGGCAATCGCGCCGATCGTGCTGGCATACCCGCTCGTTCAGCTTTTCAACTACGATTGGCAACCGGCGCTGTTCGCCGGTGTGACGATGGCGGCGACGTCGGTCAGCATCTCGGCGCAGGTCTTGCTCGAAATCGGACACCTGCGGTCGAAGGTCGGCAGCGCCCTGCTCGC
>JAEVZT010000183.1 GCA_023392115.1 Chloroflexota bacterium | reverse complement strand
GCAGGACGGCGATATCCCCCCCGCACTTAGCGTACAGGGTTGACATCGACCGTCCAGTAGTTCGTAATCACGACGAGCTGCACAATCGTTCAGAGGAGATGCACAAAATGAACTTCAAGCGACTGAGACTATTGGTAGGAACGATCCTGCTGACTTTAAGTGCTCCGGTATTCGCCCAGAGTGAGATGGAAACCGTTGAACCGGAGGCTGGCTCATGGCATACATGGTTACTGGACTCGGGCGACGATCTGCGGCTAGAAGCGCCACCGGACGAAGAGGCGACAGCAGCAGAAATCGCTCAATTGATGGACATGATGAACGCACGCGACGAAATAGCTCTTGAGCAAATAACCTACTGGAATGCCGGTCCGCCGTCCTACCGCTGGAATCAGATCGCCGTCGGCGCGGTGGATACGCGCGGTGTACCGGGTGCTTCCTCGAGCCGCGCGCTCGCACTCGTCCATGCGGCGATTTATGATGCGACTATTGCCGCATGGGACAGCAAATACACCTACAACCGCCCCCGACCAAGTCAGTTCAGTTCTGCCCTCACAACCGCGATTCCGAAGCCGCCCAGCCCGTCCTATCCAAGTGAATACGCCGCGACTGCAGGCGCAGCGGCTGCCGTTCTGTCTTGGTTGTTTCCGGATGATGCCGATTTCTTCGAGGCACAAGCGCAGGAGGCGGTCAATTCGCGCCTGCTGGCTGGTGTGGAGTACCCCAGCGACGTCGAAGCTGGGCTTGAACTGGGGCGCGAAGTCGGTGAACTGGGAATTGCACATGGGAACACCGACGGCTCTGACGCGGCTTGGACGGGGAGCGTGCCCACTGATCCGACGGGCTGGACGGGTGAAAACCCGGTCGCGCCGCAGTCCGGCTACTGGCACCCTTGGGCGTTGTCTTCGTCAGACCAGTTCCTGCCTGATCCTCCGCCTGCCTACGATTCGGAGCAGCTCGCCGCTGAAATGGAGGAACTGCGCAGCTTTGAACGCAATCCCCTGAGCAATGCCAAAGCCATGTACTGGGAGTTCGGCGCTGGAGCGCGTTTCAATAACCAGAACTGGAACGACACGGCGAGTCGCTTGATTCTGGAAGCACGATGGGACGACAACGCGCCAAGGGCAGCCCAAGCCTATGCACTGATGAACATCGCCGGTTACGACTCACAGGTCGCGTGCTTTAACGCGAAATATACCTATTGGGCGATACGCCCCTTCCAATACGATCCGAGTTTCACGCCAGTATTCGCCACGCCCAACCATCCCAGCTATCCAGCGGCGCACTCCTGCCACACCACGTCGATGGCGGCGGTTCTTGCTGCTTTGTTCCCGCTGAATGCCGAAGCGTTGATGGCTCTGGCAGCGGAGGCGGGTGAAGCTCGTATCTGGGGAGGGATTCATTTCCGCAGCGATGTCGTTGCAGGCGAAGCCTTGGGCTTAGACGTAGCCGGCGCCGTTCTCGCACGTGGAACGAATAACGCTGAGTAACTTCAGCACGCTTGACATACAGCTTGCAGCTCGCGACTTGGGGGCTGCAAGCTGTAACTAAGCTGAAACACTTGCAGCTGAATTTGAGCGCTTGATTTCCGCTCAAGTGGCGGAAACAAAAACGGCTACTCAAGAGAGTAGCCGCTGCGGGGACGACGGGGTTCGAACCCGCGATCTCTGCCTTGACAGGGCAGTATGTTAACCGCTACACCACGTCCCCTATTCAGTTGCAACGAGGGAAAGTCTACACGTTCGCGTCTCGTGTGTCAAGGCGCAAGATTCGCCAGTTTTTCGAAATATTCCGCCCTTTATTGATGACATTTCTCAGCCCAGAAACTGAACAACGATAGGCGCGCGCCATGCCCGCCGCGATCTATGCTTGATCATCACGACGTTCAAGGATAGAGGCTGCTCGACGCATGATCGAGCGTAGGGCAATAACGATCAATGGGGCGGTGCAGGGGGTTGGCTTTCGCCCCTTTATATATCGGCTGGCGCTGACGTGCGGCGTGCATGGATGGGTGATTAACGCGGCTCAGGGCGTACAGATTGAGGCAGAAGGCGAGTCCGAACAGCTTGACGCATTTCTGAACGGCATTGGGAACGGGAAGCCTGCGCATGCAACCATCCGCGATCTGCGCGTCCAGCTGATCCCCCCGGTCGGCGACTCGGCGTTCGAAATTCGCAGCAGCGCGACGGCGGGCGTGAAAACCGTTGACATCCTGCCTGACCTCGCTACGTGCCCTGACTGCCTGCGTGAATTGCTCGACCCGAATGATCGCCGGTATCGCTATCCGTTCATCAACTGTACACACTGCGGCACGCGCTACAGCATCATCGAGGCGCTGCCCTACGATCGCATCAACACAACGATGCGCCGCTTCCCAATGTGCGACACCTGCCGCGCCGAATACGAGAATCCGCTTGACCGCCGCTTTCACGCCCAACCGAACGCCTGTCCCGACTGTGGGCCTCATCTTGAGGTGTGGAGTGGAACGGGCACAGTTCTCGAACAGCGTGATGACGCGCTGCTGCACGCCTGTGAAGCGATCCGCGCTGGACGGATCGTTGCGCTCAAAGGACTCGGCGGCTTCCAGTTGATCGTCGACGGGCGGAATGAGGACGCGGTCGCGCGGCTGCGACAGCGTAAGGATCGCGAGGCGAAGCCGTTCGCGCTGATGATGCCGACGCTGCGAATGGCGCGTGAGTGGTGCGAAGTTTCTGACCTCGAAGCTGACCTGCTGGCGTCCGCCGCCGCGCCGATCGTCCTGCTGCGGTCGAAGGGGGGCGAAGCTGCAGCGAACGTCGCGCCCGGTAATCCGTACCTCGGCGTGATGCTGCCGTATACGCCGCTGCATCATCTGCTGATGTGCGAGCTTCGCTTCCCGATCGTCGCCACCAGTGGCAACCGATCCGGTGAGCCGATCTGCATCGACGAGCGCGAAGCCCTTGTGCGCTTGGGCGACATCGCCGACCTATTCCTCGTCCATGATCGCCCGATCGCGCGCCACGTCGACGACTCGGTTGTGCGCGTGATGGCTGGGCTGGCGACGGTGCTTCGGCGAGCGCGAGGGTACGCCCCCGCACCGATAGCGCTAAGTGCTGATAAGCCTTTAATTGCCGTCGGCGCGCACCTCAAGAACACCGTCGCAGTGACGGTTGGCGATCGGGCGATCGTCAGCCAGCACATTGGCGACCTCGACTCGGCGGAAACCGACGCCGCTTTCAAGCAGACGGCTGATGATTTGCAGCGGTTGTATGACCTGAAACCGGAAGCGATCGTTTGCGATCTACACCCGGATTACCGTTCATCCCAGCACGCGCGCGAAAGCGGCTTGCCGGTGATCGCCGTTCAGCATCATTACGCGCACGTCACGGCGTGCATAGCGGAACACCGGCTTGAAGCGCCCGTCCTCGGCGTGTCGTGGGATGGAACGGGTTACGGGACGGATGGCACGATCTGGGGCGGCGAATGGTTTCATATCACGACTGACGGCTGGGCGCGCGCCGCGCATTTGCGCCAGTTCCGCTTACCCGGCGGCGATCTGGCGGTCAGAGAGCCGCGACGATCGGCGCTCGGGGTGCTGTATGAACTGTACCGCGACTTCCCACCTGACCTCGCGCCGGTGCAGTCGTTCACGCCGGCAGAACTCAAGCTGATCAAGACCGCGCTTGCCAAAGGCATCAACGCGCCGCTGACGTCGAGCATGGGGCGGTTGTTCGACGCTGTCGCGGCGCTGCTTGGACTCTATCCGCGCGTCAGCTTTGAGGGACAGGCAGCGATGGCGCTTGAATTCGCCGCTGATGGCACGAATTCAGAAGAATGCTACCCCTATGCGATTACAGACA
>JAEVZT010000144.1 GCA_023392115.1 Chloroflexota bacterium | reverse complement strand
TGCTCGGTCACCGGACGGGTGTCGTCGGGCATCGCCGTGTCCGGATTTTCCCAATCATTCGACGTGCCGCCCGTCCAAGGATTGCCCGCGTGCCAGCTCACCGTAACCAGCGCGCCCAAACGCCACTGATCGATCAAGTAGCCGTTTGGCTCGCTGAAGTCATTGGCATTGTTGATGTCCCAGCGCGCGTAATCCATTCCGGTCAGCGCCGGGTACTGCTGCGTCTGCTCGAAAATGGCGTCGAGCTGCGCTTCGGCAGTCTCGCGGCTCGTGCCCTCGCCGTAAGCGCCAAATTGACCGGAGATCACCCGGTTCGAGTCGCGGCTCGGCAGTTGATAGAGGTACTCAAGCACGGCGCGCGCTTCGGGAGACGCGTTAGGGTTTGCAGGCGGGTCGGGCAGCGCCGGGGCAGGCGTGGCGTTGATCGGCAGACCGTGACTCACGAGGACGCTGTGAATATAGCCCTCGCGCGTGCCGATTCTGATACGAAACCACGTGGTAATGCCGGAAACAGGATCGCCCTCCGCCGTGCCGATCACCTGAACCACGTCGCCCGGGTCAAGCGTCGTGACGATGCCGGCGTTAACGCTGGGCGTCGCGCGCACATTGACGCGCGTGTCGCCGCTGACATGGTAAGTTCCGGTCTGCGCTGCGACGCTGCCGAAAAGGGTGAGGACAATGATGCCAAGAATGAATGACCTGATTCGGCTCACGTTAGTACCTTTATGCCCTACTGCCCACAATACTGGGATTTTATCACATCGCGGGTCTGCTTCCCGAACGCTTTCCCGACGGATGACTTATTTCGCGCTGCCGTAGATGACGACGCTCAGCCGGTTGTCGTGCGTAAACTCGAGATCGACGTCGGTCAGTACGCCTTCATACCCGTGCAGGTAAAGCTGCGGTGGCAGCGTCCGTTTGATGATGCCGTTCGGGTCGCTCAGCTCGTGCCGTGCGATCTTCTCAACACCCATGACTTTGAGCGCCACCTTCGCGCCGACATCGAACGCGCGGGTGATCTCCTCAACGTCGAGCTTGCTGTTCTTTAAGCGCAGGCGTGTGGGTTGGAGGGGATGGTTCTCGAGGGTGTAACGGAATTTGATGAACGCGGTGATCGGTTGGTGAATGTGGACGGTACAGCGGACGCGCGCCTCGCATCCGGCGATGTCGACGTCCATTTCGGATACGTTGTGTACGATCGGCAGGTCGAAGTGCCCGACCTTTTGCTCACCTACCAGCGTGTAGAAGACTTTTCGCAGCACCAGCCCCAGTTCTTCAGCATCCATCGTATCACGATATTCGCCGAAATCCGCCAAGCTGTCGGCAATCCGCTTTTCGAGGATGTCGATGGGCGCAGAGATTTGAGCCGCGATCTGTTTGCGAAGCTGCTGGTTGGCTTTCGGCATAATATCCTGTCCGCGAATGTACTGGCAAAGAATCCACTTTTTATGTTGCCTGTGAAAAAAAGGTGCGTCAACTGAAGCGCGCAAAGACTCACGAAGTCGTTAGTTTTCGCTGCTGTACCCAATGGAGCAAAATCGAGCACGTCCAGCATATGAGAACTACGCGCATGGAGTCAATTAAACCTTATCTAACCCATCCTTGCGAAAAACTTACTGCTGAATGGCGACCAGTCCGAGCGAGATCAGCGCGCCGAGCAGCGCCGCCCAGATCAACCCACCGGCTGCCATGAGGGCGAACAGTCGGCGCGGCGGCGCGTTGAGCGCCATGCCGACCGCCGCCCCGATCTGCGCGCCGGTCGTGATCGGCGCGAGCAGCGCCAAACCGATCAAGCCGAAGCGCTCCCACGCGCGGCGGACGGCGCTGTTCGGGTCGCCGGATACCTTGTCGCCGAAGCGGCGCATCAGCCAGTCGCGCACCGGCTGACCGAGGAACGCCACCAACCCGACGCCCGACGCGTAGCTGACCGCCGCCGTCCCGACGACGGCGACCGGACTCAACCCGAGCGCCAGCCCCGCCGGTATTGACGCCCACAGCGACAGAAAGGCGATCCCGAATACGCTTACCAGCTTCGGCACGTCATCCACAAGCTCGAGTCCTTATTTGCAGCGCATAGAAGTTTCATAATACCGTTGTAGAACCTCTACACGAATTATTCAGTATTTTTAGACAAACTGCCCTCTCCTTTTAGTGTATATTCATCTAATCGGGGCAAAACACGCCATCGCTATCATCTTCGGCTCATGAAGCTGCATTAGACTGCCTGTACTCTCGTATTGGCAACCAAACCGGTCTACGCAAATCAGGCGTCGTCCGGTATAATTAGGTGAAGCATGAGTGAAACCGCCTATGAACCGATCGTCCGGGTCCGGCGTCTGAGCAAGGTGTACGCCGAAGGCAGCCGGGTTCGACCTGTGCTGACGGATGTTGATCTGGACATCGAGCGAGGCGAATTCTTCGTTCTGCTGGGAAAAAGTGGGAGTGGCAAGAGCACACTCTTGAACTTGATCAGTGGGATTGACCGCGCCGACGCCGGTCACATCGTCATAGACGGTACAGACATCACGCAGTTGGACGACCGCCAACTCACGCTGTTCCGCCGCGATCACATCGGCATCGTCTTTCAGTTCTTCAACCTCATCCCGACCCTGACCATACTGGAAAACATCACGCTGCCTGTGGAACTGCGCGGGGGCAGCGGCGAGCAGCATGCACTCGACCTGCTGGAGCGTGTCGGATTGGCGCACCGCGCGCACGACTTTCCTGACAGGTTGAGCGGTGGGGAGCAGCAGCGCGTCGCCATCGCGCGGGCATTGGTGCAGCGCCCGTCGATCGTGCTGGCGGATGAACCGACGGGCAACCTAGACGAAGAGACAGGTCAGCAGGTGCTGCGACTTCTGCTAGAATTAACACGAGACTCAGGTCACACACTGATCATGGCAACCCACAACCCGGAAATCGTTCCGCTGGCGGACCGTGTCTGCCGGATTCACGAAAGCAAGCTAGTGATCACCCTGCGTGAATCGCAAACGGTGAAGGAGCTACTCACATGACGACCTCCGACTCGAGTGCCATCAAGCAAATCCTCTCGGACTTGCGTGACGTTAACAAGGAACGCCGCCGCACGGCGGTGATGAAGCTGGGGATGCTCGGTGGCGACGAAGCTGTTCGCACCCTGATCATGATCGTCGGCAACCATCATGAAGACCTGATTGCGCGCGGGCGAGCAGCCCTGATGCTGGGAAAACTCGGTGATACGCGGGCAGTTGACCCGCTGATCCGCGCGCTCGACGCGCCCGGTTTTCAAACCCCGCTGTACGCCGTGCAAGCCCTCGGCATGCTCGGCGATCCGCGAGCAATTGAACCGCTCAAGCGAATGGTTGAGTCCAATCACGATCGCTTCCGCGAAGCGGCACAGGAAGCCTTGACCCGCCTCGGTTATCAGGAATCGGCGGGAGAACCAATACCGGTTGTCGAAGGCGACCGCGATTATTAAGCGTTTTATCCGCCGCATCCCACCGCGGCGCTGGATGAGGGGCACAGTCGTTGTGCCCCTCACTGCAAACTAAACCTCACTTGACCGGACAAACACGCCTATGAGAATCCCTGTCATCCTGCGGCTCGCCGGAAGGTATATTCGACGCCGCCTGCTGCAAAGCGTCCTGTTCGTGATCGGCGTCGCGCTCGGCGTCGCCGTCGTCATCGCCATCGACCTCGCCAACACGTCGTCGAGCCGCGCTTTCAACCTGAGTGCTGAGAGCATCACCGGCATAGCCACCCATCAGATCATCGGCGGACCGAGCGGCTTGCCGAGCGACCTCTACCGCCGGATTCGGGTTGACCTCGGCATCCGCGACGCCGCGCCGGTCGTCGAAGCCTACGCGCAGGCGATTGACCTCGGCGACCGCGCGCTGACGATCCTCGGCGTCGATCCGTTCGCCGAGCCGCCGTTTCGATCGTACCTGACCGAAGTGCGCGTCGAGGGCGAAGAACAGGCAGCCTTCGAAGCGCTGAACGCCTTCATCGCCGAGCCGAACGCCGTCTTGATCTCCGATCGGCTGGCGGCACGCTACGGCATTCAGGCGGGCGGCACGATCACGATTCAGCCGGGAGCGGCGCGCGTCGAAATGCGCGTCGTCGGCGTACTGCAAGCTGCCGACGACGTGAGCGCCGAGGCGCTCGACAACCTGATGCTGACCGACATCGCCACGGCGCAGGAGATCGCCGGCATGTCCGGGACGATTACGCGCATCGACCTGATCCTGCCCGAAGGCTACGATCTGAGCGCCATCGAAGCGGCGCTGCCGTCCGGCGCGGCGATCACCACCCCGCGCGACCAGTCCAACGCCCTCGGGCAGATGACCGCCGCCTTCGAACTCAACCTGCAAGCGCTGAGCCTGCTGGCGCTGGTCGTCGGCGTGTTTTTGATTTACAACACCGTATCATTCAGCGTCGTCCAGCGCCGCCCGCTGCTCGGCATTCTGCGATCGCTCGGCGCGACGCGGCGGCAGGTCTTCCTGCTGATCCTGAGCGAAGCCCTGCTGCTTGGCGCCGTCGGGACGATTCTCGGCGTCGCGCTCGGCATCATCTTCGGACGTTCGGCGGTCGGCTTGGTCGCGCAGACGATCAGCGACCTGTACTTCTCGGTTGACGTCCAGCGCGTGACCGTCAACCCTATCACGCTGATCAAGGGCGTGGGGATCGGCGTGTTGACGAGCCTGCTTTCCGCCGTCGTACCCTCGTATGACGCCACGCGCACGCCGCCCGCCGGATCGCTGCGCCGTTCGGCGCTCGAAGAACAGACGCGCCGCCTGCTCAAGCCGGTGACGATCGCCGCCGTGCTGCTCAACGTGCTTGGCGTGCTGCTCCTGCTGATTCCCACCAATTCGATCGTCGTCAGCTTCTCAGCGCTGTTCTGCGTGATCGTCGGCGGGGCGTTCTTCACGCCGGTCGCGCTGATCGGTGGGATGCGCCTGCTCACGCCGGTCGCACACCGCCTGTTTGGCGTCGTCGGTCGAATGGCACCGCGCGCCGTGTCGCGCTCGCTTAGCCGGACGGCGGTCGCCGTCGCCGCGCTGACGGTCGCCGTGAGCGTGATCGTCGGCGTGAGCGTGATGATCGGCTCGTTCCGCGGGACGGTCGCCGACTGGCTCGACACGACGCTCGGCGCGGACATTTACCTGTCGCCGCCGCAGGTCACGGCGACCCGCGTCAGCGCCAACATCGACAGGGCGATCGCCGATCAGGTGGCGGCGGTCGACGGGGTCGATCGTGTCGTCGTCGGGCGCACGGTGACGGCGATCGCGCCCGATTACCCGGAACTGCCGCCGGTCAACCTGTCGGTCGCCAACGGCGAGATCACCAACGGGCAGCGGCAGTTCGTCTGGCTCGACGCGCCCGCCGACTACTTCCCGACGCTCGAAGCGGGAAACGTCATGGTCAGCGAGCCGTTCGCCTTCCGGCGCGGCATCACACAGGAGAACAACCGGATCACCCTGCTCACTGATCGCGGTGCTGAAACGTTCACGGTTGTCGGCGTGTACTTTGACTACACGACCGATCAAGGGTCGGTCTTCATGCCCGAAAACGTCTACCGCCGGTATTTTGACGACCCGTACATCTCGACGATGTCGGTGTTCCTCGAACCGGGCGTCGATCTTGAAGCGGCGCTCGACGCGATTCGGGTGAGCCTGAGCGGGACTGAACTGATCGCCCGCAGCAACCGCGCCTTGCGTGACAGCGTATTCGAAGTCTTTGAACGCACGTTCGCCATCACCAACGCGCTTCAGCTTCTGGCGGTCGTCGTCGCCTTCATCGGCATCCTGAGCGCGCTGATGGCGCTCCAGCTTGAGCAGACACGCCAGTACGGCGTGATGCGCGCCATTGGCATGACCGCGCGCCAGCTGTGGAATTACACCCTGATCCAAACCGGCTTAATGGGGATTACAGCGGGAATGCTCGCCATGCCGATCGGCGTGGCGCTGGCGCTGATCCTGACTTACGTCATCAACGTGCGCTCGTTCGGCTGGACGATGCAGATGAGTCTGTCGGCACAGGAATTCGTGATTTCATTCGGTGTCGCCGTGATCGCGGCGCTAGCAGCCGGTATCTATCCAGCGCGGCGTTTGTCGCGCTTGCTGACCTCTCAGGCGCTCAGGAACGAGTAGCCGCTTAACTGCTTTCTGACAACGCAAGCGACACAAACCTCACAGCGGGTTGATGATTGACTTCATCAGCCCGCTTTCTGTTATGTTCATGCAAGGTTTTTTGATGAATATTACTAGTTGGTGGTAATGCTGGTGATTACCGAAAGCCAAGCACACAGGGGGTGTCTATGCTTGTATCCGCCGTAAGACGGATCACTTGGGTTGTTTTGTTAGGCGCAGTACTGGCACTCGTTTTCTTCGCTCAAACTAGAGATATTTCCGGTGCAGAGTCGCAAGCTGCACAGACCACGTACCGCATCATGCCGCTTGGCGACTCGATTACGCAGGGCAGCCGCCCATACGACAGCTACCGCCGACCTCTCTGGCATCTCCTGCAAAATAACGGCTTCACGAATGTCGATTTCGTCGGCAGCATGTCGAGGAACTCGCAGTTCGACCCACCGAATCCCGACTTTGACTCGAATCACGAAGGGCACAGCGGCTGGCGCGCCGATGAGCTGGCCGGGCAAATCATCACATGGGCGACGGCAGCACAGCCGGATATCGTCCTGCTGCACGCGGGGAGCAATGACGTATTTCAGTGGTTTTCAGATGAAAGCACAATCGCCGATCTCAGCCTGATCATCGACCGGTTGCGTCAGGTCAACCCGAACGTGAAAATCCTGCTCGCGCAGATCATCCCGCACAACCGGGCGAACACGCCCTTCGGTGTCGAGAATCTCAACGCGATGATCGCCAACCTCGCGGTCACGAAGAACACCGCACAGTCGCCGGTGATCGTCGTCGACCAGTACACCGGCTTCAACGTCGCCACCGACACGTATGACAACGTCCACCCGAACGTCTCCGGCGAGCAGAAGCTGGCGCAGAAGTGGTTCCAAGCGCTGATGCCCCTGCTCACGCCGCAGCAGCCGGGATCGACAGCCACGCCGACGGCGACGGCAACGGCGACTCAAGCGCCGGGCACAAGCGGCTTTTACCGCGCGGTCAACTTCGGCGGACCGGCGCTGACGATCGACGGTAACAACTGGGAAGCCGACGGCGCGCCGGGCGTGAGCATCAACGGTTACTCGTCGTGCAAGCCGAGCATGGTCTTGAACCCGGCAACCGACGCCAACCGCACGACGATGCTGCGCTGCTACCGCTGGAACCAAAACCTGACCGTCAGCATGGCGAACACGCCCAACGGCAGCTATGACGTCTACCTGTACGTCGTCGACGAAGACGCGTGGCCGCAGACCTTCGGCGTGACGATTGAAGGGCAGCAGGTCGCCAACAACCTCAGCACCGGCGCGAACGGGCAGTGGCAGCGGCTGGGTCCGTGGCGCGTCAACCTGACGGACGGCACGATCAACCTTGCGATCACCGGCGATGGCTGGAATGCGTTCCCGGGTATCGAAGTCTGGAGCGTTGGCGGCAGCACGCCGAACACGGCGACACCGACTCAGACAGCGACCAACACGGCGACGAACGCGCCGACCCAAACGCCGACGGCAACAGCAACCAGCACGACTGCGCCCGTCAATACCGCGACACCGACGGCGACCAATACGCCGACGACCATTCCGTTCCCGACCTTGATCCCGTCGGCGACCCCGACCACTGTCGTAACGCCGACGCTCGCGCCGACGGCAACGGCGACGCAGCCGCCCGTTTCCGGCGGACTGTACCGCGCCGTCAACCTTGGCGGTCCCGCGCTGACGATCGACGGTAACAACTGGGAAGGTGATGGCGCTTCCGGCGTGAGCATCAGCGGCTATGCGTCGTGCAGTCAGAGCCTCGTCTTGAACCCCGCAACGGATGCCAACCGCACATCGATGCTCCGCTGCTACCGCTGGAATCAGGGCTTGACCATCAGCATGGCGAACATCCCTAGCGGAAGCTATGACGTCTACCTGTACAACGTCGATCAGGATCAGTGGCCGCAGACCTTCGGCGTGACAATTGAAGGGCAGCCGGTTGCCACTAACCTGAGCACGGGCGTGAACGGGCAGTGGATTCGGTTTGGCCCATGGCGCGTCACCGTGACGGATGGAACGCTCAATCTCGCGATCACCGGCGATGGCTGGAACGCGTTCTCCGGCATTGAGGTTTGGAACGCGGGCGGCGCGAGTTTGAGCGGCGCGCCAGTTGACATCGCACCGCTTGACATCGTGCCGCAGGAAGAAGCGCCGGTCGATATTCCGACGGCGCTGCCGACTGACGTGCCGACCGAGGCGCCGCTGGCAGAAACGACCGACGTGCCGCCCGTAGTCGAAGAACCACCCGCCGAGTCGACCGCCGAAGTCCCAACTGAGGAAGCCGCGCCGAAGAAGTAAAGCAGGTAACGCAAACCCCTCAACCCCCCCGCCCCCTTCTC
>JAEVZT010000094.1 GCA_023392115.1 Chloroflexota bacterium | reverse complement strand
GCCCAAGCGCGAGAAGATGATGAAGCGCGGCACAAGCGTCACATGGTACGGGATCATCAGCGTCGAAAGCATGAGCAGGAATAATACGCTCCGCCCCGGAAAGCGCAGGCGGGCGAAGCCGTAGGCGACGAGCGTCACGGCGAACAGCTCGCCGACGATGTTCAGCGCCACGAGGATAAACGAGTTGAGAATGAAGCGCCCAAAGGGGACTTCTTGAAACACCTGTACGAAGTTGTTCCACGCGATCGGGCTTGGGATCCATTCCGGCGGCAGCGCGAAGGTTTGTGCCGGCGTCTTGAGCGCCGTCGACAGCATCCAGTAGAGCGGCAGTACCAGCAGGACGGCGACGGCGATCAGTGAGGCGTAACCGAGCACCTTTTCTATGCGCTCGGCTTGCGCGACGGTCATTTTGACTTGCAGTGGACGTTCGTGAGTTGTCGTTGCAGCCATCTTCATTTCACCTGTTCGCGCTTCGGTCGGCTTCGTAGTAGACCCAGTAGCGGGAGCTGCGTAAGACCATCACCGTCACCACGAGAATGAACGCCGTCAAAATCCACGCCAGCGCCGACGCGTACCCCATGCGCAGGGTGACAAAGCCGCGGTTGTAGACGTACAGCATGTAGAACAGACCGGCTTGCAGCGGTCCGCCGTTCTCGCCCGACGCAATGAAGGCAGGCGTAAAGGTCTGGAACACGCCGATCAAGCCGAGCACAAGCTGAAAGAAGATCGTCGGCGAGAGCAGCGGCAGCGTGATGCGGAAGAAGCGCTGGATGCGGTTCGCGCCGTCGACCGTCGCCGCCTCATACATGACTTCGGGGATATTTTGCAGCCCCGCCAGATAGATGATCGCGCTGCCACCGACGCCCCACAGCGCGATCATGATCAGACTTGGCAGGATCGTCGCCGGGTTTTCGAGCCAATTCGGTCCTTGCACGCCGATCCAGCTCAAGACCGAGTTGACGACGCCGTAACGCCCGTTGAGCATCCACACCCACACCAGCGACGCCGCCACCGACGGCACGACGTAGGGCATGTAATACAACGTGCGAAAGATGCCGATGCCGCGCAGCTTCTGGTTCATCAGCACCGCCAGCCCGATGCCGAAAATCACCTCAAGCGGCAGGTAAAACGCGGCATAGGTCAGCGTCACCTGCACGGCTTTCTGGAAGCGGGCGTCGCTGGTCAGAATTTGCTGGTAGTTATCCAGCCCGACCCAGACCGGCGTCCCGACGATGTTCCAGCGGGTGAAGCTGAGGACGAACGAAATGATGATCGGTCCGACGAACAGGAGCAAGAAACCGATCAGCCATGGCGAAATGAACAGGTAGCCGGTGATCGCCTCTTTGCGGCGCTCGCGGCTCAAGTCTGCCCACGACGCGAAGAACGGGATGCGCCTAACCATGCTGTCGCCTGCCCATCTGCGCCATCAGCGCCTCGTGACGCCGCTGCATGTGCTCGACTTCGGCGGCGTGAACGCGTTCGAACAGGAGGTAGAGATCGTGCGCGGCGGCGTCAAAGTCGACGCGGTTTCGCTCGCCAATTTCACGCGCCCAGCGTTCGGGCAGTCCGCGCTTGCCGTGCAGCGCGCCGATGATCGCGCCAACCATGCCGGCGATGCTGTCCGAGTCGCGCCCGTAGTTGACGGCGCCCAGAACGGCTTCGCGGAAGTCGCCCTGCGAAATGACCAGATACGCCAGCGCCAGCGGAAGTTCTTCGATGGAGTGTAGTTGACTCGGGAAAGCGCCGGTGCGCTCGAATTCCTGCACGCCGCCCTTGACCGAGTCGAACGGCTCCATCGCCGCGCGCAGGTGTTTCTGGACGAGCGTTTCGTCGTGGATCGGGGCGTTGCGCGCCGCCGCGATCACGGCTTCGAGCGCGCTGCGCGTGCCATCTTTGGCGAGACGCAGCGCCGTTTCGACGATGCTGTCAACCGTCGCCGTCGACTTGACCGCCTCGGCGACACACGCCGCCATGACCGCCGCCGCTTCAAGCCCGTAGGAATACTGGTGTGCGCTGAAGACGTTGACGGCGCGCTCGTAGGCGAGGTCGGGATCGCCGGCGTGCATCAAGCCGACCGGAGCGGCGTACATCGCCGCGCCGCAGTTGACCATGTTGCCGATGCCGCCTTCGCGCGGGTTGACGCTCGCCAGCCGCAGCCGCAGCAGCAGGTATTTTTCGGGGTAAAACAGGCGCTCGACCAGCGGCAGCTCGCGCTGGTATTCGGGAATCCAGACCGACTTGTCGACGATTTCGGGCAGGAAGTAGGTCGCCATGTCGTGCGCGTCAAGCTGGCCGCCCTTGGCGATGTAGGCGCGGCACAACGCCAGCACCATCAACGTGTCGTCGGAGATGTGACCATCGCCCTTGTGCCGCCCATCGGCTTTCGGCGCGAACGGCGGCACGAAGTCCTCGACGCGCCCGCCGAAGCGCTCGCGGATCGCTTCCGGCGTCCTGCCCTCGGTCGACGTGCCTAAACCATCTCCAATTGCCCCACCCAGTAAACAGCCTGCAAACTTATTTTCTAATTCTGAAATGAGACCGATTTCATTGTCTTGCATGCAAAAATCCCTTTTGGTTTTTGTCGTCTATGCGGGTGGCGCGGTTGACCCCCGGAGTTCAAGTGTGCATGGGAGTAAGGGGTGACGCGGTGTCGTGATGCCGCGTCCGCTGATCCGTTCGAGCAGGAACGACGCCGCCAGCGCGCCGATCTCGTATTTCGGCTTGGCGATCGTCGTCAGCGGCGGGAAGGTCGTCGCGGCGGCAAAAATATCGTCCATGCCGATGATCGAGATCGCGTCGGGAACGGGCAGCCCTGCCCCTTGCGCCGCTTGCAGCGCCCCGAGCGCGATGATGTCGTTGACGGCAAAGACGGCGGTCGGCGGTTCGGGCAAGGCGAGCAGTTCTTGCATCGCCAGATAGCCGCCCTCTTCCGAAAATTCCGACTGGACGATCAGGTCAGGATCGACCGGCAGGCGGTGTTCGTCGTGGATGCGGACGTAGGTGTCGCGGTGGGTGTGCGATTTGCGCCGCCGGTTCGGCCCGGCGATCAAGCCGATGCGCCGGTGTCCGATCGCGATCAGGTGTTCCATCGCCAGCCGTCCTGCCTGCGCCGAGTCACTGCTGACGGTGTCAAAGTCGGGGTAAGCTTCGCCGGACGCGAGGACGACGACCGGCACGGTCAGCGCGTGAAGGTCTTCGTTAAGCGTCCCCGTCGGGTTGATGATCAGCCCGTCGAACTGCTTCTGCCCCATGCGGCGCAGGTGATTCTGTTCGCGCTCGACATTCCAGTCGTTGTTCATCATGACGACGGTATATCCCGACTTCTCTAACGTGTCCTGCACGCCGCGCGCCACTTCAGGCCAGAATGGATTGGTGATATCGGGGATCGACAGCGCGATCATGGTCGTGCGCGCTGATCGCAGGCTGCCGGCGACAGCATGTCGTTCATAACCCAACTGGCGGACGGCTTCGATCACGCGCTCGCGCGTTTCCGGGCGGATCGGCTCGGAACTGCCGCTGACGACGCGCGCGGCGGTCGCCTTCGATACCCCTGCCAGTTGTGCGACTTCCCGCAGTGTCGGACGTTTTTGCTTCATCGTTACGTCAATGAGACCGATATCATTACATCAAAAGTAATGCGTTTCCGCGCGCTTGTCAAGCAATAGACGCTGAAGTACGACTTTGTCAACCGCGGCGACGACACAAACACGTAACGACCAGCAGCGCCCGTAACGACTCTACCT
>JAEVZT010000011.1 GCA_023392115.1 Chloroflexota bacterium | reverse complement strand
GCCTCGTTCATCTCGCTGCGCCTGCTGCTGCCAGTGATCAAGGGCTGGCTCGACGGTCGCGCCGATGTCATCCCGCTGATCAAGCCGCAGTTCGAAGCCGGACAGGCGGATGTCGGCAAAGGCGGCGTCGTCCGCGACCAGCGCGTTCACGACCGTGTCCTTGTCGAGACGCTGACGTTCGCGGTCGAAACTGGATTCGCCGCGCGCGGCTTGATCCGGTCACCGCTGAAGGGTCCCGCCGGAAACGTCGAGTTTCTCGCTTGGCTGGCGTGGGGGGACGATCAACCGTCGGCGTCTGTCGACGCGCTGATCAAGGCTGTCGTTTAACTTGACCGTATCATCTGCTATACTTCTTCGCGGTTCCTATTTGAGATTGCAACCCTATGAAGCGCGAGAATATTCGCAATTTCTGTATTATCGCCCACATCGATCATGGTAAGAGCACGCTTGCCGATCGCCTGCTCCAGTTCACGAACACGGTCAGCGCCCGCGAGATGCAGGAGCAGCTGCTTGACAGCATGGATCTCGAACGCGAGCGCGGCGTGACGATTAAAGCGTCGGCGGTGCGTATGCGCTACAACGCCAACGACGGACAAGAGTACGAGATCAACCTGATCGACACGCCCGGACACGTCGACTTCACCTACGAAGTCAGCCGCGCCCTGCAAGCCTGCGAAGGGGCGATCCTCGTTGTCGACGCCAGTCAGGGCATCGAAGCGCAGACGCTGGCGAACGTCTATCTGGCGCTCGAACAAGACCTCGAGATCATTCCCGTCATCAACAAGATCGACCTGCCCGCTGCCCACCCTGACTCGGTCGCGCAGGAGATCGAGAACCTGATCGGCTTCCCTGCGGAAGACATCATTCGCATTTCAGCCAAGCAGGGTCTTGGGGTGCAGGAAGTCCTCGAAACCGTCATCAAGCACGTGCCGCCGCCGAAAGGCGACCCCGATCTGCCGCTGCGAGCGCTGGTGTTCGACTCGCACTACGATTCCTATAAAGGCGTCGTCGCCTACGTGCGTATCGTTGACGGGCAGCTCGATCGCGGCAAGATGTACCGTCTGATGGCGACCGACGCGCGCTTTGAGCCGGTCGAAATCGGCGTTTTTAGCCCGGCAATGCAGCCCATCGACTCGCTCAGCGCCGGCGAGGTCGGCTACGTGGCGACAGGCTTCAAGAGCGTGCGCGAGTGCCGCGTCGGCGACACTATCACGTCGGTGGTTGGCGGTGCAACCGAAAGCCTGCCCGGTTACACGCAGGTCAAGCCGATGGTCTTCGCCGGCATTTACCCGACCGATAACGATGATTACGGCGAACTGCGTGACGCGCTCGAAAAGCTCCAGTTGAATGATGCGTCGCTGGTTTACGAGCCGGAAACGTCACAGGCACTCAATTTTGGTTTCCGCGTCGGCTTCCTCGGCTTGTTCCACATGGACATTGTTCAGGAACGCCTTGAGCGCGAGTACGACCTTGATATTCTCGCGACCGCGCCGAGCGTCGAATACGAGATCGTCAAGCGGTCGGGCGAAGTCATCACAATCGACAGTCCCGCCTTCATGCCCGACCCGAGTGAGATCGAGGAAATCCGCGAGCCGTGGATGAAAATCCAGATTTACGCGCCTGAGGAATTTATCGGCGTGTTAATGGACTTGGTGATCAAGAAGCGCGGGCAGTACGTGACGATGGAGTATCTGGACAAGACGCGCGTAATGCTTCACTACCGCATTCCGCTGTCCGAGTTGATCGTCGACTTCTACGACCGCCTCAAGAGCGTGACGCGCGGTTACGCCAGCCTCGATTACCAGTTCGACACCTACCAGACGGAAGACCTCGTCAAGCTTGACATCATGGTCAACGGCGAGCCGGTCGACGCGCTGGCGATCATCGTTCACCGCGAGGACGCCTACCATAAGGGTCAGAAGCTGATCAGCAAGCTGAAAGACCTGATCCCGCGTCAAATGTTCACAGTCCCAATTCAGGCGGCGGTCGGCAAAAAGATCATTTCACGCGCCGATGTGAAAGCGATGCGCAAGGACGTGCTGGCGAAGTGTTACGGCGGCGACATCACGCGCAAAAAGAAGCTGCTCGAAAAGCAGAAGAAGGGCAAGCGCCGCATGAAGATGATCGGCGCTGTTGAAGTGCCTCAGGAAGCCTTCATGGCGCTCCTGAGCCTCGGAGACGACGACTAAAGAAGTTTACAGTGAACAGTTGTCAGTAGGTAAATCATGCTACTTACTGTTCACTGTAAACTGTGAACTCTCGCTACTAATCAATCCACCCTAAGACGCGCCTTGCTTGTCCGTCCGGCAGCGCGCCGCTCGCCGCCATGGCGCCGACAATGTCGCGCAGGCGGAAAAGAGAAACGACATCCACATCTGGCGGAGGTGGCTCTGCCCTAGCCTCAAGAATAGCAACCAGCGTGTGAATCTCCAACCCGACGCGCCGCGCACTCTGTACAAGCGCCGTCGGCGACGCCTTAAAGCCGACGCTGTTGGCAATCAGGAGCGCCGGGTGCCCGATGTCATAAGCACCGACCAGATCGAACACTGCCGCCTCGCCCCCACTCCGGCTGTAAACCAGCGGAATTCGTGTCCGCAGGCTGAGCGCCGTTCCAAAGGGGATGGCATCGCCGGTGCTGAGCAAGTGACTTGCTTCTGCGCCTCGCACGATCTCCGCCGTCAGTGCCGCCAGCTCATCGAGCAAATCGGGATACGAGCCGATCATCGACAGGTGGAGGTCAACGGGCAGCATTTCGCCGCCGCGCGCAAATGCGCCGAACTGGATCAGTCCAGCGTCGATCAACCGATCGGCAAGTTTATTCATCGGCGTGTCTTCGCGCCATGATGACGGCGCGCGTGTGTTCGGCGAAAACGTCGCGGCTGCCCGCGTACAGCACGTTCTCATCGAGCAGGCGAATCCGCAGAAGCTGCATTTGATTGACCTCGAGGAAGAACAAGCCTTCTTCAGCGATGAACAAACCTGCTCCGGGGCTGACACTGCCAATAGCGTTGGCGACCACGAACGCGCAGCGTCCCGGCTCGGACAGGTACGCGCCGGCGTAGTCGTCGCTCGCGAGCGTCACCGCGTCGACGTTGAAAGCGCGATCGCTTGCCGCCTCGCTGTAATCGGGCGTGGCGAACGGCGCGTGCAAGATCGTCACCGTCTCGCCGTCGCCGCCGGCGTAGGCGATCGTCCGTTCGAGCGCCACAGCACCCGCCGCGCCGAGCGCCAGATATGACGCCAGATCGAAGACATAGGCGCAGATGAGGTCGCGTGTCGCGTCGATGATCGCCTTACCAAACGGCAAGAATGGATCGTCGATTTTGACCATCGGCAGCGGCATTCGCGTCAGCCGGGGATTGATCATCAGCGCCAGATCGCTTGCGCGGGCGCGCTGCACGTCGGTCACTTTGTCATAGAAGCTGCGATGCGTCATGCGTTTTGTTCCGTCAGCAGCCGCCACAGGGTCGACATGCTCCACGTTCCCGTCCAGACGCGCGCGGTATCCGATGCCCCACCGAATCCGTACGAGCGCGAGCGCACAGTTCCATTCGCGAAAACAGCGACGGCGCTGCCCTCGCTGCTGTCAGCTTGATCCTCGATCACGTCCGGGTGGGCGATGACCACCATGCACGTGCCGCCATTTTGACAGAAGCGTTCGGCGGCGCGCTCGGCGAGCTGGCGCAGCGGCGCTTCTTCGACGCCGAGCGCCGCCGCCAGCGCCGATGGATCGGCAAACGTTTGGACAGATTGAACAACTCGCGCCGCGTCCGCCGCGCTGCTGATC
>JAEVZT010000641.1 GCA_023392115.1 Chloroflexota bacterium | reverse complement strand
GCGCCAGATTGCGCAAGCACCAGATCGCAAGCGGCGCGGCAGCAATGATCAAGTAGAACACCAGTGTTCGCGGCGTCCGGCGCGGCATGAACCAGACCGCGACCAAGCCAACAGGGATCAGCGCCATGCCGGAATAACGTTGGAGACACGCAAGACTCACCGCTGCCGCCGTAATGATCCACGACTTCTGTTTGATGCCATAGAACGTCAGCAGCACGAAAGCGATGAACACCGGCTCGCTCAACAGGCTTTGCTGTAAAAACTGAAGCCCCGGCGAGAAGATGAGCAGGGCGCTGACAACCAGCGCCGTCAGCCGGTCGGCATTGAGGATCAGCATCACGAGTGCTCCGGTAAACGCGAAGCTGATCACGTTCAGGAGCTTCGCCCCTGCCAGCATGTCACTGAACACGCTCAACAGCAGCGGATAGAGCGGCGACCATGAGCCATAATCGCTCGGCAGCGCGCCGAAGTCCTGTCGCGTCTTCGCCGCCGCTAAGTACGCTTCGCTGTCCCAGTGGATCAGGATACCATCGCGCAGCCACCACAGCGCCACCACAGCGCACACGACAGCGGACAGCAGCGCCAATTGAGTTGTCGTAGGTTTAAGGTGCTTCACGTTGGAGCGCTTCCAGAAAAGCGGGTAGTTTAGCTATAGTAGACAGTTTACAGTTCACAGTTCACAGTAAGAACAAAGAATAACGGAGCGCTGACAGTTCACGCTCTTTTGACTGTTAACTGTCTACTGTAAACTGTCAACTTCTTCTCTATATCTCCAGCGCCGCGACGGTCATGCGCCCGTAAGCGGCGATCAGCTCGCGGAGTGCGCGCTGCGCGCCCGGCATGTCGTCGGCGTCGATCAGCTCAAGCAGGTGCTCGTGCCCGTTGATCTGCGCGTGTAGTTCGTGCGGGTTGTGTGGCGCGCGCGCCTGCCGCACGGCTTCCAGAATCCGCGCTTGATTGTAAAGCTGTTCCATCAACTGCTTCGTCAGCGGCTTTTCGGCAAGTTGAGCGATCCGCAGGTGAAACTGAAACAGCGTTTCGATCGCCTCACGCCGCTGGCTCAGATGCGCCGCCTTGCGCGCCCGGTCGAGGATGTTCCCAAGCTCGGCGCGGATGGCTTTCGTCATCTGCGATGTCGCCCAGACGAGCGCCAGCGTTTCGACCGACGCGAGCAGCGTGTAGATTTCGAGCGCGTCTTCAATCGTGAAACTGCGGACATAGACACCGCGCCGCGCCAGCTTGATCACCCAGCCTTCCTGTTCGAGGATGCGCAGGGCGTCGCGCACCGTGTTCTGGCTGACGCCGAGCGACCGCGCCAGCGTCAGCTCGACCAGCCGCTCACCGCTGAGGTACTCGCCGTTGAGAATCGCCTCGCGGATCGTCTCGGCGACCGACTGCGCCAGCGTCGCCGTCGTCACGGCGCGTCCACCCATGAAGCGTACATCGCGCCGGCGTTCGTCACCTGCGCCGCTTCCTGCCCGTCAAGGCTCATGATGTATAACTCGTCCTGCCCACTGACGTCCGACGTGAAGACGATCATCGACCCATCCGGGCTGGGCATCGCGCCCCAATCGTAGCCCGCGCCGTCATAGACGATCCCCTCGTCCTCGCCCTCAGCGCCCATCCGCGCGATCGCGCCGTAGCCCTCGCCTTCGACAAGGTACAACAGCCCGCCGTCGGGCAGGAAGGCGGGTGACCAGTCCTTGACCTCGTTGTCGGTCAACTTGCTCACGTCGCCGCTTTCAATCTCGAGCAGCATGATTTCCCATGTCGAAGCGTCGGACGGGCTGCCGCTGGTAAACGCGATCAATTCGCCGTCGGAGCTGTAGCGCGGGTAAGCATTGCGCGCGCCGTCGCTGTAGAGTTCCTCAAGGTCTGTCCCATTCGGGCGGACGCGGTAGAGATCGCTGCTGCCGTCGCCGCGTGTGTCGCTCGAAAAGACGATCCACGCGCCGTCAGGACTCCACGACGGCGTTTGATCGACTGCGTCGTTCTGCGTCAGGCGGCGCACGCTCCCGCCGTCAATGTCCATCATGTAGATGTCGTAGTCGCCGTCGCGGTCAGAGACAAACGCGATCTGCGCGCCGTCGGGCGAAACAGCAGGATACACATCGGCGGCGGCATTTGTCGTCAGCCGTGTTTCTTCGCGCTCCGGCAAACGCATGCTGTAAATATCGAAGTTGCCTTCGCGCTCGGCGAAGTAGACGAGCATCCCGCCGAGCGAATCACTCAGCGCCGCCGACAGCGTCGGCGTCTCGCGGATGCCGACCGGCGCGGTCGCGGCGGCGTCGGGCGTCTGCCCCGCCACGATCGGCGTCAGCGTCGGCAGACTGACGATCGCGTCTTCGGATGCTTCCGACAGCGCAGCGGCTTCAGTCGGCGCGGTGTCGGCGATGCGCGGCGTCGGGTTTTCGTCCGGTGTGCCGGATAGGTTCGTGATCACCAGCAGCGCCACGATCAGGATCAAGACGAGCAGCGCGCAGCCGAGCGACGCCCCGACAGCAGCGTTCAGCCATAGTGGGCTGCCGCGCCGGCGGAGCGGGCGCCTCGGCGCGGGATTGATCGGCGGCGGGGTCGATACGGCATACGGGTAAGCTGGCGTCGAACTGACTGGCTGGACGGGCGGCGGCGTCCCGACGACAGCCGGCGGCTCGGTCGGCAGTTCCGGGCGCGGAAAACCGGGCTGGGTGTCAAAC
>JAEVZT010000633.1 GCA_023392115.1 Chloroflexota bacterium | reverse complement strand
ATCCCTGCCATGATCCCGGCTGCCCACGGGACGAAGCGCATTTCCGGCGGGTTCTTGCCGCGCTCGGCGGCGTAGCGCCAGTCGAGCAAACCGGTGACGATTGTCAGCAGTTCGACGATCGCCGCGCCGCGAAAATTCGGCGGCGCGTTGCGGATGATGTCCCAGTCGACATACACCTGCTCGGCGGGACCGGTCGTCACATATTCGACCGACCCGTCGCGGCGCATGGCGACGATCGGCGTGAAGAAGCCGTCAACGCTCAACGCGGTCGGTAGGATGACGGCGGGAAGCCCTCTGCGAAAGGCGATGTACTTGGCGGCATCGGCGACCATGCCGCCGCCAACCCCGTAGACGACTTGGACTTCGTCCGGCAGATCAACGGCGAGCGCGTCGAGATAATTGGCTTCGATGCGCTCCGGTTCTGCCTGAACGACGATCGGCAGGCTGAGCAGCGAATTGACCGCTCGCCATGACCGTTCACCTGTCAGCAATGCGACCGGACGCGGCTCTTGAATATCGACGAGATGGGTAATGTCCACCTGTGGCAGAGGGTAAATGGTCGTCATGCAGGGCGCTCTCCGTTGGGCGAATACGGGGCAACAAACAGGTATATCTTATCATAGTCGGAAACGAGTTTCTTTTCCAATGCCCTTGAATGATAAGCATGGATGAGACACAATTGCCGGCTGTCATGCCGGGTTCCAACTGAGAAGGGTTTTGGATGTCGCTGCCGACGAATGAAGTGCTCACGGGGTTCAGCCATGATGTCCCGTGGGCGGAAATTGAGCGCCAGAGGCGCGCTTTTAACCGGCTGCTGGAAACGCTCAAGACCGATCCAACGCTGGACACGCTGCCCCTCGACCGGATCGCGACGGCGGTTGGCGTCCCCGTCAGACTGTATTACGACGCGGGCAGCGAGGGCGGCGACGCCATCGTCGCACACCTCAACGGGCGCGACTACATCCTCGGCAGTGTCATCAGCAAGCGCTATCGCGGCGATCACGGCTACGTTGAAAGCATTGTCCCCTACGACCTTAATCCGAGCGTCAACCACACCAACATCGCCGAATCGGAAGACTCGACCACCCGAATGCGCGTCATCGGCGCGGAAATCGAGCTTGGCGTGGTGCATGCCGACGGCGCGCCGCCGAGCGAAGAAACCGTCCAGCAGTTCATGGCGTCGTACTATACGCACGCGCTGCGAATTGGCATTTACCCGAAACTTGACCGCGAGGCGTGCCAGTATCAAGTGGAAGCGCACATCGCGCCGAGCGTCGGCTATCCCAAGACGCGCAACGCCCTCAACGGCATTCTGACGGCGCTCGCCGCCGCCAGCCGCGACACCGGCTTGATGACGGCGATCTTCTCGTGCTACCCGACCGAGTCGGACTTCAAGATGACCAATCATCCGAAGGTGCAGACCGCGGTTGATTTGATGCTCGAAGTCAACGGCTTGTTTCCCGAATACGGTCAGCGGCTCGCCGAAGCCGAAGCCCGCTACCACGTCGATCCGTCGACGGCACATCACGTCAACATGTTTCGCAATCAGGGCTGCCACATCCACATCGACGTGGCGGGGCGCTCTGAGGCGCTCGGCTTGCTGACGTTCTACACCATGCTCAAGAGCGCCACAGCCGTCGCCAATTCCGCCGTCTTGAAGGGCTGTCCGTTCGTCAATGGGACGTGCGACCCTGAACTGCTCGACGCGCGCGAGTACGTCCGCTCGACGACCGTCACCGGACGCTACCTCGACCTGCCGCTCAGCCCGCACCTGATGCCCGACGGGCTGCACAAGTACGCCGAGCTGCTGCGGCTGGAACGGGCGAACGCCACCGGGCGCGCGACGATGTACAACGACGAGTTGGGCGAGCCGATTTCGGTCATGCACAACCCAATTGGGCGCATTCGCCCCGACCTCGGGACGGCGAAGCGCGTCTGCACTGTCGAAAGCACGGGGATGCCGACCAATATCAGCGCGTCGCGCATGGCAGCGGTGATCGCCGATTTCGAGTTCAGCCACGCGGTGATCGAGTCGTACTTCCGCAAGCACGGCTGCAACCTTGAGCCGATGTACGAAGATCAGGCGATGTGGGACGTGCTCGGTCCGCTGCCGCTCGAGTCGTTTATGGAGCAGCAGAACCAGTCCGACCGCCTCGGCACGGACATGACGCTGACGACGCCGAGCGGGCGGCAGATGCGCCTCGCCGAGTTCTACGAGTTGAAACGGCGCTTCATGCACCGCGCGCTTGAGGAAATTGACGAAGTGATGCCGCGCGACATCGACGACGTGTATACCAGCCTGTACCGGATGCTCGAACCGTTGAGCGGTCACTCGGCACAGACGATTCAGCAGTACATCAACAGCCCGAAACTGCGCAGCACCGGCAACTGGGGGAAAATCCTGCGCGACGCCTACGTCGAAGCGGGGGGTGTTCCCGGCGGACACTGTCCCGACGCCGTCCTGAGCGTCGTCCGGCAGGTACACGAAGCGATGGATCAGCGTTACTTACAGTCGTGAGATGAGTCATTTGCCGTCCCTGTCTGTGGTTGTCCCGGCATATCGGAGCGCCGAAAGCCTGCCGCTGCTGGTTGAAGAATTGGCGCGCGTCCTACCGTCGATAGCGACAGACTATGAAGCGATCCTCGTCAACGATGGCAGCCCCGACCGGACATGGGAAGTCATCAGCGACCTCGCGCGGCGCTATTCATGGGTGCACGGCGTCAACCTGATGCGCAACTATGGACAGCATAACGCGCTGCTGTGCGGTATCCGGCAGGCACGGTATGAGCTTATCGCCACGATTGACGACGACTTGCAGCACCCGCCGCAGGAGATCGTGCGGCTGCTCGACAAGCTCTGCGAAGGCTTTGACGTGGTCTACGGGACGCCCGCCCGCGAACAGCACGGGCTGTGGCGCGACCTTGCCTCACAGATCACCAAGCTGGCGCTTCAGAGCAGCATGGGCGTCGACATCGCCCGCAGCGTGAGCGCTTTCCGCGTCTTTCGGACGCAGCTCCGCGACGCCTTCGCCAGCTACAGCAGCCCTTATGTCTCAATCGACGTGCTGCTGACGTGGGGGACGACGCGCTTTGCCGCCGTCCGCGTGCGCCACGAGCCGCGCACGATTGGCACGTCGACTTACACCTTCCGCAAGCTGGTGCGTCACGCCATCAACATGATCACCGGCTTCAGCGTCCTGCCGCTGCGGGTCGCCAGCCTGATCGGCTTCGTGCTGGCGTTGTTCGGCGCGCTCGTGCTGGTCTACGTCGTCGGGCGCTACCTGATCGAAGGCGGCATCGTGCCCGGCTTCCCGTTCCTCGCGTCGATCATCGCCATCTTCTCAGGGGCGCAGTTGTTCGCGCTCGGCATCATCGGCGAGTATCTGGCGCGGATTCACTTCCGAACGATGGATCGCCCGGTGTACGCTGTACGCGCGACGACTGAAACCGTCGAACCCCCGCCCGACGATCAGGCGGACGGCGAGGTCACGCGCCCGAACGTCAAGCCGGTGAGCTGACGATGCGAATTGCCGTGTTGTGCGCCACCCGGCGCGGCTACCGCGTGCTTGAACGGCTGTTCGCCATCGTGCCCGACGCCGAACTCGTCGTCTTCAGCTTCCGCGAAGAAGCCCACGAACCGCCGGTTCGTGACGACATACGCGCGCTGGCAGAAGCCAACGGCGCGCAGTTTCACGAGGCGCGGCAGGTCGGCGCGGCGAAATGGCGTCCGTTGTGGGAGTCGACCGCCTTCGACTTGATGCTGGTCGTCAGTTGGCGCTACCTGATCCCGCCGGAAGTCTACAAACGCCCGAAACGCGGGACGTTCGTCTTTCACGATTCGCTCTTACCTGCTTATCGCGGCTTCGCGCCGACGGTCTGGGCGATCGTCAACGGCGAAGATCACACCGGCGTGACGCTGTTCGAGATCGCCGACGACGTTGACAGCGGGGCGATTGTCGCGCAGGAACGCGTGCCGATCGGCGCGGATGACACGATCGCCGATGTGATGGAACGCGTCACCGGCGCGTACCTCGACGTGCTGACGCGGACGCTGCCCGCGCTCCTCGACGGCACAGCGCCG
>JAEVZT010000555.1 GCA_023392115.1 Chloroflexota bacterium | reverse complement strand
GATCAGCCCTTCTAGCCCGCCGAGGTCGACAAACGCGCCGAAGTCGCACAGGTTGGTGATCAAGCCGGTGACGGTGTCGCCGGCGCTCAAGCGGTTGAGAATGTCGGCGCGCTCGCCCCGTTGGGCGCGGGCTGCCCGTTCTGACAGGATGAAGCGGTTCTGCGTTTCGCTCAACTCGATGACGCGCAGCGTCAGCGCTTGCCCGACGCGGGTCTGAAGCGCCGTGCGCCGGACGTAATCATTTGACGTTGACGGGAAGTCGAGCAGTTGGCTGGCGGGGACGAAACCACGCAGGCTGCGCCACTCGACCAGCAAGCCGCCTCGATTGTAGCCGACGACGGTCAGCTCAACGACCTCGTCGTCCTGCATGATACGTTCAATCTCTTCCCAGTCCGATTGTAGATTCGCCTCTGTGTGCTCTGTGACGGGCGGCGCGGGAACAACTGCCGCCTCTGGCGCTGTTTTTCCGTTCTCAAGCTGGTCAATAGAAACAGTTTCCGAAAATTCCCCCTCGTGGAGCAGTGCCGCCCAGTACCCCTCATCGATCGACGGGGGCGTCGAGTGCTCCCGACGCTGCACGTTCGCGGTCATTCGCTTATTCCCTCTATAACTTACGGTAAATGATCTACTGGTGTAATTATTAGCGTGTGGAAAACTAAGCCCCCAGTGACATTCCATAACGCCAATAGTATATCATATCATTTTGCCTGTTGTTCAGACAAGCAGGTTGATAGCTGAGGGTAAACTTAGGGGTGGCGCGGTCAGCCCAAGTGTCCGGTCACGCGTTTTCCTGCATTCGTTCGCCGCTCCCGTTCTGGATGTGGATGCGTTCCATGTCGAGAAGGCAGTCGGCGACGGCGTCAATTGCGACGCGCTGTTTGCGGTACAAATCAGGCTCGCTAATTGCCAGCTTAATCGCGACTTCCCTGACCTTCATCCGCTGGACGAAGCGCATGTCGAGGATGTTGTAAAGCGTCCACTCCGGGCTGACGCGCTTGCGCTCACCTTCCGGCTTCTGCGCGTCGATCGCCTTTTGCAGTACCGACCGCAGCGCGCGTCCGGGGTTGTTATCGCTTTCCGCCAGCGCGTTGCGGACGATTTGCAGCTCAAGCAGGCGGCTGCTCGACAACCCGGGTCCGCCCCAGTAATGGCGCAGCGCCGCGCGTACCTGTTCCTTGAACTGTTCGATATCGACGCTGATGGCTTCCAGCGCGGGCAGGGCGGGCGCGTTGTGACCGGGGCGAAATTCGAGTTCGGCGGCAGCGCTGCGCGTCAGGTTCATCTGCGGCAGCAAGCCCTCGAGCGCCGCGTAAATGTCCTCTTGCAGCCGCGTGTCGTCGAGTGCCTGTGCTGCCCGGCGGACGAACGTCCGCAGCATCTGCCGGTCGTCTTCCGACAGGTCGATTTCCGTCGAACGCGCCTGCACGCCCATGAAGCCGACCAGCGTCGGCACGTTTCCGCGCAGGCTGTAGAGCGGGATGATCCAGTAGGTATGCCATTTCTGGATCATCAGGTCGTCGTTCACCGGCTGCTGAAGCAGGTCGGTCAGCGTCTCGACCTCATCCTGAAGCAGAGCGGCGGTTGGTCGAATCGAGCCGACGGCGCTGACGACTTCCGGCGAACTATCGGTCAGCGAGGCGACAAAGGCGCTGTTGACGCGCAGGTAATCGCATGTCGAAGCGAGGATCGCTTCGAGAAGCTGAAGCAGGTCGCCGCGTGTGAGCAGACGTTCGCTCAGGTTTTGCAGCTTCTCGATCTGGTCGGCGTCGTCGCCCGAATAGACGAGCTTCCGTTCGAGATACGGCATCACAAGGGCAATCAGCCACTGCCACGCGAGGATGACGGCGACGACGGCGAACGGCATGAAGCTCTGTCCGGGCAAGCCGAGAATCCGCGTCGTCGGCGTGGTGAAGATGATCGTCACCAGCGCCAGCAGCCCGGTCGCCGGACCGCGCAGCATGAAACGCAGCAGATCGACCTTGACCACCCGGTCGGGGATGCGCGAGCCAAAGAACGACAGCGGGTAGGCGAGGAACAGCAGCATGAAGATGACGAGCACGTTCGTCAGGTTGACGAGCAGCAAGCCGATGACGCTGAACTCGCGTCCCGGTCCAATCAGGACTGAAAACGGGAAAATGCCGAACGCGGGCGTCAGCATGGCGACCTGTAGATAACCCATGCGCCGGCGCGTGCTGCGCGTCAGGCAGCGCTGACGCGCGCGCTGGACGTTGATAAACGCGGCAATCGTGACGATGACGAAATAGACGACGTAGAACGGAAACACCGGACCGCCGCGCAGCGCGATATAGCTGCTGTTCGGGAACAGTTCGGCTTGAAATGGGAGCGGTTGAATCAGGGTGTTGGTGAAGGCGGCAGCCAGCAGGAAAACGGCGCTGATCAGGTAGAGGATGCGGATCACACGGCGGCGGCGACCCCGTGAGGGCAGCCCGGTAGTCGCCAGCAGCGCGTCGGACAGGTGGAACAGGGCGACCGGCATGAAGGCGATGCCGATCCACTGCAAGCGCAGCACCGCCTCGTAGGTGGCGCGTCCGGGTCCAAGCGAAATGAAGACATCGCAGACGTAAGCGATCGTCATGCAGCCAAGGACAATGCCCGACGTGCGCGCGATGCGGTCGCGCAGGTTGCGCGACAGGTTGTACAGCAGCATCGACGCGGCGATGACGACGATCGCGGCGGCTAGCGTCTCGTTGACCAGCTCGAGGAAATAGGCGAGCGATGCTTCCACGAGGCAACCCTCTTAGCGAAGCGACTGGCTGAAAAAGACAGCGATGTCCTGATTCGGAAAATAGCGATCGTTGAAGCCGCAGAAGGTGAATCCCGTCGCCTGACAGAACTCGATTGCCGGGTAATTCGTCGTCTGCGTTTCGACCATTAAGCGGGTGAGATTATGCTCTTTTGCCCAGCGCGCCGCCACTTTCACGAGGCGCGAGGCGATGGTGTTGCGGCGGTAGGGGCGCGACACGACGATGTCGTAAATCATGCCGATGCGGTGGATCGCATCGCTGTGCATGGTCAAATAGCCGAGGATTTCTTCTTCTTCCTCGCGGCGCGTGGCGACGAGGAAGCATTGATCCGCCGGCAGCGCTGCTCTGATCCGGTCGTCACCGGCGGGATACTCGATCGCCAGCGTGCGCGGCAGACGTTCCTTCTTGAACTGAAGCATCCAGCCGTCTTCCTGACGGATGTGCATCTGCCAGACGCTGTCGGTTTCGTAGACGTGATCGAGGCGCAGGCAGGCGTCGATATCGGCATCCAAGCCGTCACGGATGAGGAAATTCAGTGTCGTGGATTGAGTCATGCCGGATCAGGCGAGATAAGCGTCCCCGAACGTCCCGCTGACGTAGACCTCGATCACAGGTTGATCAGCGGCGGGTTCGCGGGCGGCATAAACGCCGGGCGACAGTTCTTCATAGCGG
>JAEVZT010000538.1 GCA_023392115.1 Chloroflexota bacterium | reverse complement strand
CTGCGCCGAGTGCCCAAGTCGCCTCAAACGCATCGGCGGCGAGATGAGCGCGAACGTCAGCGCAGACCTTCTCAAATGCCTCGTCTACGACACTAAGAAGCTGTGCGTCGAGCGCTTGATAGCCTGTGCGGACGGTGGACAGCAGCCGGGCTGCACGTGTGTGATCTCCTTCCGCAGCCGCTAATTCTCCAGCCCAACCAAGCGCCGCCAACTGTATCCGTGTGTCCTCGATTTGAACGCTTAAAGATAACGCCTCTCTTGCCCAATAAGCCGAACGTTGCAGCTCGTTTTGCTTATGAGCGAGCCGAGACAAGTTAAGGCAAGCCGCAATTTCCCCCGGCTGTTGCCCGATTTCCCTGCTAAGGCGAAGCTGCTCATCAGCATATAGTCCCGCCGCAGTGTAATTCTCTGCTGAAAACTCAATCTCAAAAAGCTGGCTCAGGCAGCCACAACTTGCCCAAAGATTGCCGATTTCGCGCGCTAACGTAATTCCTTCCTCGGCGTAAGTGCGGGCAAGGCTCCACTCCCTTCTATCAATTGCAAGTCCGCTGAGATTTGTCACGAGGATGATAATGTCATTCGTGCGCTGCTGTGCCCTTGCAAGCGCCAATGCTTCTTCGAGGACAAGTTGCGCTTCTGCCTGCTTCCCTCTCGCCAGCAAGATAGCACTGTAATTATTGAGCAGCAAAAGGATCTGTGTTTGATCGTGAATTTGCCGACAGATCGCGATCCCCTCTTCAAGAAGCGTGATCGCCCGCGAATAATCGCCAAGGGCAAAGAATTGACCTGCAACGCACATCAACGAGAAAGCAACCATCGGCTCATCATTGAGTTCGCGATAGAAATCGAGTGCCACCTGATGGAGTTCAGCAGCGCGCTTGTGCTGTCCTGCCGACCACGCGAAGAGTCCGGCAGCATTGTAGGCTTTCGCGCGAATGGGCTTTGGCACAATATCGCTGTCGCGGCTGAGGGCAGCGTCCGTTCGCGTGCGCCCCTCGCGAAAATGAGAACGGACAAACCAGAACCATGCCAGCGCGCCGGTCATGCGTAGATCGCATTCCGCCGCCTGTTCGTCAGCATGATAATGATCGAGTGCTGCCCTGACGTTATCGTGTTCGTTAGCAATCCGGTCGAACCACCGATCCTCCTCGCTTGTACGCGACCGCTTATCCGCTTCTTCAGTCAGCCGCAAGAAGTACGCTGCATGTGCCGACCGTGCGTGTTCAAGCTGCCCACTGTCTGCCAACCTCCCCAGCGCGTACTCCTGTAGGGTCGGTAGCATTGTAAATCTCGGTGTATCTGCCGTATCGTCTGCGACGTGGATGAGACTCTTGTCGATGAGCGACGTAAGGCTGTCGACAACGTCCAGATTTCCAATAAGCGATGTGAAGATTGCGTCGGCTGCATCCAGCGTCCAGCCGCCGACGAACAACCCGAGATAGGCAAACAGCGTTTTCTGTTTTTCGCTGAGAAGGTTGTAGCTCCAATCAATGGCGGCGCGCAGAGCGCGCTGGCGTGCCGGCAGATCGGCAGCGCCACCTGTTAGCAAACCGAGCCGGTTATCGAGACGCTCACGCAGCGTTTGCGGCGAAAACAGCTTCACACGCGCTGCGGCAAGCTCAATTGCAAGCGGAATTCCGTCGAGACGGGTGCAGATCGCCGCCACATCGGAGGCGTTGTCATCAGTTAAGGAAAAGCCGGGCTTGACGCTCCTCGCCCGATCGACGAACAACCGTACCGCTTCGATATGGGCAATCTCGTCGACTGCTGCCGATCGCAAGTCGGCGGCTGGTATGCGGAGCGGCGGAAGCGCGAAGAGTTGTTCACCGTAAATGTTCAGCGCTTCCCGGCTCGTGACGAGCACATGCAGGTTTGCCCCGGCTGCAAGCCAGTTCCCCACTTCTGGCGCAGCGGCAATCACCTGTTCGAAGTTATCGAGCACCAGCAGCAGATGTTTGTCGCGAAAGAATTCAGCCAGCACGCGGCTTGGAGTGAGTTCAGCCGGAACGGGAAGCGCCAGCGTTTCGGCGACTGCGGCTGCGACTTGCTCGGCGTCCGTCACAGCTTCGAGACGCACAAACCAGACACCACCGTCAAAGAAGTCGACAGCATCCGCCGCGAGCCGCAGCGCAAGTCGCGTTTTCCCAACCCCACCCGCGCCGATCAACGTCACAAGCCGGTGTGCAGTGAGGAGCTGCATCCCAAGCGCGATTTCGCGTTCACGCCCAATAAATGATGTCGTCGCAGCGGGGAGACGGTGTAGACGCTCGCTCGTCACGCTTATGGAGATTTTGTCCAAGAGACACAGCGCGCGCGCACGCTCAAGTGCTTCCGCCCGACTATGGACGTCTAGCTTGCTGTAAATCTGCCTGACATACCACTTGACTGTTTCGCGTGACAAGAAGAGGCGTTCGCTAATCGAACGGTTATCCAGCCCGGCGTCCATCAGGCGCAGGATTTCCAACTCGCGCTCGGTGAAGGGGTCAAGCAAGGTGTACTCACTGTCATCCTTCATGGGATACCCCCGATCGCTTTGCGAACGCCTTCATTTTACACTGCTTCTTGTTCGCTCTCGCTGTCGCGCGTTGGTGATGGTGATGGTGTGTGGCATGGGACTTCCCCGAATGCTGCGCTTCGTGTGGCGCTGAATGCCCGAACTAACGCGGCGCGTGACGGTACCATGGATGCGCTAATTCGGCTTGGTAACGTTCGAGGACGGCAGTATTCGCTTCGATCCGCGCGTTGCCCCAGTCGGCAAACTGTGGATACTGCGTCCAGTCCCAGTTGATATAGCAGAACGCTTTGACGACCGGTTGGCTGCGAATGAAGTCAAAGAATGGCGCGAACCAGTCGCGCCAAGCGGCTTCGCCCCCTTCGACGCCGACTTTGCGCGGTGTCGCTTCGCCAATCATGACCGGAAACCCTCGCCGGGCGGCGTCTTCCATAAACCAGCGCGCATTGTCGATAGAGAAGTCAGGGACTTCAAACAGGTCAATCGACCACCAGTCGACCACGTCATCGCCGGGGTAGAATGGTTCATAGTCCCGGTCGATTCTCCCCGGCTGCTCGCGGCTGCTCGGAAGCGGGCAGTAGCACCACACGGCAGCAACCTGCGTCAGGTTCTCGCGTCGCAAGGCTTCGACAATCCGCCGCCACGCCCGCTTATACGGCTCGGGACGATACCCGTTCCACGAACCGTTGAACTCAAAGCCGATGCGGATAAACGCGGGACGATTCAGCGTTTTCAGCCCGATGCAGAACTGGTCGATCTGGTTGTCGTATGCGCCGCCGGCAACTGCTTCATCGTATGCGCCGACAGCATGCTCGCCTAATCCGCCGCCATTCATATAAAGCCCGATTTGAGCGACGAGTGGACTCCCGGAAAAGGAGTCCAGCTCTTGGCGTAGAGCGGCGAAATAGGCGGGCAGATCGTCTCGAAAGCTGACGTAGCTCATGTAGAGGACGGGCTTGGTCGTGCCGACAGCCGCGTTATAGGAACGAAAAGCGGCAGGACTCTGTCCTGCCCCGTGAAGCACAACATCTCCGACTGGCTCAAGCCTGCGCCCGAAGTTCAGGCGCGGCGTAAATGGCTCCATACCCCTTACTCTCGGATATACGACCTAGTTCCGCAGGTAGGCACTCGTGAGCGAGTGACTGGCGTTCAGCAGTTCCGCTGGCGTGCCTTCGAACAAGACCCTGCCACCCTTGTTGCCGCCTTCCGGTCCCATGTCGATGATCCAGTCGGCGTTCTTGATCACGTCGAGGTTGTGCTCGATGACGATTACCGTGTTGCCGGCATCGACGAGCCGGTTCATGATCGCCAGCAGGTGACCGATGTCCGACATGTGGAGTCCGGTCGTCGGCTCGTCCATGACGTAAATGCTGCCCTGCTTGTGCAGCTCGGTTGCGAGCTTGATTCGCTGGCACTCGCCACCCGATAAGGTGCTCAACGGCTGACCGAGCGTGATGTAGTCCAGCCCGACATCGCTCAGGGCTTGCAGGCGGCGCGCGATCTCCTTGCTGCTGAAGAATTCGAGCGCATGGCGAACCGACATGCCGAGTACATCGCTGATCGACACGCCATTCAGCGTGTACGCCAGCACTTCGTCTTTGAAGCGCTTGCCGCCGCAGACTTCACACGGCGTTTTGACGCCTTCCATGAAGGCAAGATCGGTATAGACAACACCCAACCCCTGACAGTTCTCGCACGCGCCTTTCGAGTTGAAGCTGAACAGGGAAGGGCTGACTTTGTTCTTCGACGCAAACGCTTTGCGAATGTCGTCCATGATGCCGGTGTAAGTGGCGGGGTTGGATCGGCTCGACGTGCCGACCGCCGACTGGTCAATGACGACGGCGTCGGCGCACTGGCGCAGGAACGCCCCGTGAATCAGCGAACTCTTGCCCGACCCGGCGACGCCGGTCACGACCGTCAGCACGCCGGCGGGGATATTGACCGACACGTTTTGCAGGTTGTTCACCCGCGCGTTGGCGATCGGCAGCTCGCCCTTTGGCTGGCGGAAATCTGATTTGAGCGGCATTGAGTGCTTCATGTGCCTGCCGGTCAGGGTTTCCGCCCCGTACAGCCCGTCGACGCCGCCCTCGTAAACGATACAGCCGCCGCGATCGCCTGCATGGGGACCGATGTCGACGACGTGATCGGCAACCTTGATCACATCCGGGTCGTGTTCGACGACGATCACCGTGTTCCCCTTATCGCGCAGCTTCTGCAAGAGTTCGTTCAGGCGGTGGACGTCGCGCGGGTGCATGCCGATGCTCGGTTCGTCGAAGATGTACATCACGTCGACAAGGCTGCTGCTCAAGTGCTTGACCATCTTGATGCGCTGCGACTCACCTCCCGACAGGGTGTCGGTTTCGCGGTTCAGGCTCAGGTATTCAAGCCCGATGTCGATCATGTGCTGCAATCGCTCGATCAGGTTATCGACCATCGACTGGGCGACCGGATCTTTGATCTCTCTGATGACTTCGATCAGGTCGTCAACTTCCATCGCCGCCATCTCGGCGATGTTCCATCCGTTGATCCGGCACTGGAGCGCCGCCGGACTCAAGCGCGCGCCTTTGCACAGGTGACACGGTCCGTAGGTCAGGAACGGCTCGACCGTCTTCTGCGTCCGCTCGGACATCGACTTGAGGTCGCGCGTGATGTATTTACGGTTGAACTTGCTGATGATGCCTTCGAACGTCAGGTTGAACGGTTTACCGGCGACGGTGGTCTGCACCTTGAACGGCTTGCCGTAAAGCAGTTGTTCCATTTCTTCGTCGGTGTAGTCGGCGAGCGGCTTGTCATTGTCGAACAACCCCGACTGGGTGCAGACCGTCCAATCCCAACTGCCGACGGCAAGTTCGGGGAACAGAATCGCGCCGTCGTTGAGTGACTTCGACGGATCGAGGAACTTGTCGAGGTCGACGCCGATCTTGCGCCCGATACCGTTGCATTCGGGACACATTCCCTGCGGATCATTGAATGAAAAGTAATTCGACGTGCCGACGTAGGGCTGACCGACGCGCGAGAACAGCAGCCGCAGGACGGAATAAATGTCGGTGATCGTCCCGACTGTCGA
>JAEVZT010000336.1 GCA_023392115.1 Chloroflexota bacterium | reverse complement strand
ACGTTACCCTGCGCCGATCAGTTTATTGCCCATCACCTCGCCTACAGCTTCTTAGGCAAAGTGCTTTACGAACCCCCGCCCGCCGAGTTCATCAACATTCTGGCAACCGAACGCCTGTTTGACGAGTGGATGCTCGACGGGGATCACGCCGACATTCAGACGGGCTTGTCGCTGCTTCAGGCATTTGCCACCCAGTGGGACGAGGCGCAGCTTGCGGCGCTCACGCAGGACTACATGCGCTTGTTCATTGGACCGGACACGCTGCTCGCTCCGCCGTGGGAATCGGTTTACCGCAGCCCCGACGGTCTGATCTTCGACAAATCGACGCTTGAAGTCCGTCGCGAATACCAGCGTTTCGGCATGCCAATCCCGCGACTGCACAACGAACCCGAAGACCATATCGGGCTTGAACTGCGCTTCATCAGTCACCTGACGGCGCTCGGGCTTGACGCCGTCGGCAAGAATCAGGTCGAGACAACCGGTCTGATCGTCGAGGCGCTCGACTCGTTCCTGCATGATCACCTGCAATTGTGGGCGGATGAATACCTCGACAAAGTGATCACGCATGCGAATACCGCCTTCTATCGTGGGATTGCGCTCCTAACGCGCGGCTGTCTGGCGCAAACCACGAGCGCATTTACGATAGTTGCCGCCGAGTAGCGATCATGAACATCATCAAGCTGGCAAGCGCCGTCGAAGCATGGTCAGCAGGTCAGCCGGCGATCACAGTAACGCCCGAACGCTGCCTGCACCGGCGCGACAAGCATTCCCCGTGCAGCGCCTGTTTGGACATCTGCCCGATGAACGCGATCACGCTCGACGGCGAGGTCGCGCTCGACCTTGACTCCTGTATCCGCTGTGGGCTGTGCCTGCACGAGTGTCCGGTCGGCGTGTTCGAGGGCGAAAACGGGACACGGCGACTGCTCCACTGCTACACACAGCTCATTGACCGCGAGCGTGTGGAAATCACCTGTAAGCACCACCCCGCCCCCGCGACCGGCAGAGGCGGCATTGACGCCGTCATCAGCACCAACGGCTGCCTGTCGAAACTCGACCCGGCGGCGTATCTGGCGCTGTTCGCGCTCGGCGCGAAACAGGTGATCGTCAGGCTCGACGCCTGTCTAAACTGCCCGCTCGGCGCGCTGTGCGCCAACATCACTGAAACGATCGAGACGGCGCGTGGATTCCTCGGCGCTGATGCCGAGGCGTTGGTCGTCGAAACCGAGCCAGCGCAGAAGCGCAAGACGCGCCCGGTATATTCGGTCAACAACCCGCCGGTGTCGCGCCGGGGTCTGTTCCGCATGATCGCCATGCAGACCGAAAACCCGATCGATGCGCTCCTAGGAGCGGAGGGCGAAGAAGGCAGCGCCCTTCCCGAAACCCGGCGGCGTCTGCTGGCAGTCCTGCCGCACCTGCCCAATAGCGACCCGGCAGCGACCGTTGCCGATGCGGGCTTCACACGTCTGTCCGCCGACGACCACTGCAACGCCTGCGAGCTGTGCGCGCGCGTTTGTCCAACTCACGCGCTCGGCTTTTACTTGAACGATGAGGCGTTCGCGCTCGGCTTCACCCCGGCGGCATGTACCAACTGCGGACTTTGTATCAACCTGTGCGAGCCGAAGGCGCTCCAGCAGGCAGGGCAGCCGACAGTCGGCGAAATCCTCGACGACGAGCCGGTGATGATCTACGCCGGACAGGTCAAACGCTGCCGCCGCTGTAACACGCCGTTCGCGGGCGAAGGCGACCTCTGCCCGCCGTGCGACTTCCGCCAGAAGAATCCCTTCGGGCTGATGATGAAGAAATCACCGTTAGCCGACGGCAAAGCCTCAAGCTGAATCAAACGGCGGGAGAAGTCAAGCGACATCACCCGCCGTTCCTTGCTGCGTTTACTGCCCCCTCACCCTGCTTGCTTCGCAAGCCGTCCCTCTCCCACGTAAACGGCGAGAGGGACAAGAACCACGTCTTCTCCCCTTCGCCCCGCTTGCGTGGGAGAAGGGGTTGGGGGTTGAGGGGTCTTAGATCCCCACGCGCACCATCGAGGCGTAGAACAGGTAGCGCCCCAAGAGTTCAGACACCAGCACCAGCGCGAACGCGAGGAACGCCAGCGTGCCGACGATCCGCAGCTTCTTCTCGCTCGACGCGCTCTGGTAGACGAAAATCGAGAATACGCCCGCGCCGAGGAAGATCAACACCAGCCGCAGCGCGAAGATCACGCTGTTGTCGGTGAAGATGCGTGACAGGCTCTCGCTGGCTGCCGCGGACGCGCTTGTCGCCAGTGACGCCAGATAGACCGGGATGACGACGAACTGCAAGCCGAGCAGCGCCATGGCAATCAGGGCGATCCAGCGCAGGGTCGTCGCTAGAATCGAGAACTGGACTTCATTCCCCTTGTCCGCTTTGCTGCGCAGATACATGTAGCTGATCGTGAACGCCGCGCCAATTGCCAGCGCGCCAAGCAGGAAGGTCGTCAGGTAGAACGAGACAGGGGTTGCCAGTGAGTTCCACGCCGGCACCGCCGGAAGCTGGTAGACCGCCGCCATCGCGTAGACCAGAACTAAACCGACGGCAGCCACGATCAGCGCGATTACGTTGCGCAGGCCCGCCGCCCCGATCTTGCGCCACTGCATGAAGGCAAACACGGCACCGCCAACGCTGAAAACCAGCGCGAGCGCAATTTCACGGCTCAACCACGAACTGCCGAGGTTGGCGACTGCCCCCGGAGCGTTCGCGGGGTTGCCGAGGTGGAAGAACGTGACGAGCAGCGCCAACACCACCGCCGGACCAATTGCGATCAGCGCCCGATCGCTCAACTTATCCGCCGCTTCGCTTCCGTAGCGCCGGGCGGCGAAGAAGTGAACGCCGCCCAGAACCACGAATGCGCCGACCGCCATCTGCATGACGGTTGTAAATATGACGAGTGCAAATTCTTGCAGCTCCATGATTTAGATCTCCTCGGGGTTAGCCAAACGACCAGCGTTTGAGCCGAGCGCCGCCGAGTTGCGGTGCGGCGTCAGCACGAGTGACGGCTCCGTAATCGACGCTTCCGGCAGCGGCTCGACCGCCGCCGTGTCGCCAAACTTCGCCCGCAGTTCTTCAAGGTCGCCGAAGTGCAGCGCGCGCGACGGGCACGCGCCGACACATGTTGGCTGCTCGCCCGCGTCGACGGCGTCATAGCACATGTTGCAGTTGGTCATCACGCCGCGCGCTTCGTCGAACTGCGGCGCGCTGTACGGGCACGACCATTCACAATAGCGACAGCCGATGCAGCGCGACTGGTCGATCAAGACGATGCCGTCCTCACGCTTGGTCATCGCGTTCGCCGGGCAGACCTGCATGCACAGCGGGTTCTGGCAGTGGTTGCACGCGACCGAGACGTAATACGCGAAGGCGCTCTGTGAGTACGTGCCGGCGCCGTTGGCGACCCACTCGCCGCCGGAATACTCAGCCACCCGCCGCCACGTCACGCCGGGCTGCAAGTCCCACTTGTCTTTACAGGCAACCTGACATGCTTTGCAGCCGGTGCAGAGATTGGAGTCGAAGTAAAACCCTAGTTGTTTCGCCATCTCTCGTCCTCCTACGCTTTCTCGATCTCGACAAGGTTGGTATGCTGCGGGTTGCCCTTCGCCAGCGGCGACGGACGATAAGCCGTCAGCGTGTTGACACAGCCACCCTCGTCGACGCCCTGCGCGTTCGGCGCGTACCACGCGCCCTGCGGCACGGATACAACACCGGGCATGATGCGCGGCGTCACCTTCGCAGGCAGGATGATGCGACCGCGATCGTTGTAGACGTAAACCATGTCTCCGTGCTGGATGCCGCGCGCTTGCGCGTCAAGCACGTTGAGCCAAACTTCCTGCGGCGCGGCTTCCTTCATCCACGGCACGTTGCCATAGCTGGAGTGCGTGCGCTGCTTGTAGTGATGTCCGATAAGCTGGAGCGGGAAGCGTTCGCGCAGCGGGTCGGAGACGCCTTCCCACGTCGGCGCGTAGACCGGCAGACCGGTGATGACATCGCCTTCCGGCAGTTCCCACGTCTCGCCCATGTCGTGCAGCCGCGCCGAGAAAATCTCGATCAAGCCGGACGGAGTCGACAGCGGGTTGGCTTCCGGGTCTTCGCGGAACGACTTGTAGGCGACGCTGGGACCATTCGGGTTGTAGACCTTGTACAGCCCCATTTCCTTGAACGTCTCATAGTCCGGGAAGTCGGGGTTGCTCTCGCGCGTCTGCTCGACGCACCAGCGCAGCCAGTCTTCCTGCGTCCGACCTTCGGTGAATTGTTCCTCAACGCCGAGGCGGCTGGCGATTTCGGTGCACATGTCGTAGACCGTGCGGCACTCGAACAGCGGCTCAATTGCCTTGCTGGTGAACATGGCGAAGCCGATGTTGCCGGTATCGCCGTTGGTCGTCATGTCGTCCTGCTCGAAGTTGGTCGTGTCGGGCAGCAGGATGTCGGCGAACTTGGCGCTCGGCGTCATATGGTTGTCGATGACGACGATCATCTCGACAAGGCTCTCGTCCTCAAGCATGGCGCGCGTGCCGTTCGTGTCCGAGTGCTGGTTGATCATGCAGTTGCCGGCATAATTCCAGATGAACTTGATCGGCACCTCGAGCTGTTCCTTGCCGCGAACGCCCGCGTTCAATGCCGTCATTTCAGTCGGGCGGACGATGGCGTCGGGCCACATGAAGACCGAGATCGAGGTCTGGACGGGGTTTTCGAGCGTCGGGAAGCCGGTCATGCCGATACGGAAAGCGCCGTCGCGGATGCCCGTGCCGCCGCCCATCACGCCGACATTGCCGGTCAGGATGGCGAGCATGGCGATCGCGCGAGTCTGCTGTTCGCCATTGGCGTGACGCTGGATTCCCAAGCCCTGTGAAATGTAGCACGGCTTCGCCAGCGCGATTTCGCGCGCCAGTTGAACGATGCGCGCCGCCGGAATACCGGTGATCGCCGCCGCCCATTCGGGCGTCTTGGGCGTCGCGTCTTCGCCCGTGCCGAGGACGTAATCCTTGTAGCTGTCGACGTCTTCGTAGCCTTCGGGCATGTGCTCGCGGTCGAAGCCGACGGTGTAGCGATCGAGGAATTCCTGATCGTGCAGGTTCTCGCTGATCATGACGTAGGCGAGCGCGCTGACGAGCGCCGCGTCCGTCCCCGGACGGATCGGGATCCATTCGTCGGCGACGCTGACCGCCGTATCGCTCAGGCGCGGGTCGATGACGATCATGCGGGCGTTGCCCTCGCGCTTGAACTGCTGCAAGTGATAGATGATGCCGCCGCCGCTCATGCGCGTTTCAGCCGGGTTATTGCCGAAGTAAACGATCAGCTTACTGTGGACAATCGAGTCAATCGTGTTGTTCGACGCGCCGCCGTAGGTATACGGCATTGCCATCGCCGTCTGCGCCGAGCTGTACGTGCCATAGTGATTGAGGAAGCCGCCGTAGCAGTTCATCAGGCGGGCGATCGGGCTGGAGCCGGGGGGCCATGACTTCGACACGGTTCCGCCGAGCGCGCCGGTCGCGTACTGGATGTAAACTGCCTCGTTGCCATATTCCTCAACGACATCGCGCAGCTTGGCGGCGATCGTGTCAAAAGCCTCTTCCCACGTGATGCGCTCGAACTCGCCCGCGCCGCGCTTGCCGACACGCTTCATCGGGTACTTCAGGCGGTCGGGGTTGTAAACGCGCTGGCGAATCGAACGACCGCGCACGCACGAGCGAAGCTGGTGCATGCCGTAAAGCTCATCTTCGCCGACATTGTCGGTGTCGACGCGGACGATCGTGCCGTCCTTGATGTGCAGGCGGAGCGGGCAGCGGCTGCCGCAGTTGACCATGCACGAGTTCCAGACGATTTTGTCAGGTGTAGGCGGTAGGTCTCGACTGGCTTCGACCACGGTTGGCGCCCCATCGCCGACGACCGACGCCAACGCCGCCGTGCCGCCAAGCGCGGCGCTCCACTTCATAAAGCTGCGGCGTGACAGGATCATGTCGGTCACGAGGTCACTGAGGTAATTATTGTTGCTCATACATTTTCCTCCGCATGAGTCTTGCAGAAGTTGCAAACACGTTCCGCAGAAAACAACCTCATAAACAGGTCCTTCCAGCTTGGAAGCCAAACTAACCCGAGCATACGTCTGCACAGGCGGCATCACATCCCTCGGCGGGGTAATCCTCATCACCCGAACGGGTGATTTTTCGGTTGGGGCAAGTTGTGAGGAAAAAAAGTCTGGGCGACCGGGTTCGGTCGCCCCATGGCATGGTTAGAGAAGCGGCTTACGACAGCGGCAGGACGAGTTCGACGGTCGTGCCCTGCCCCGGCGCGGAACGAACGTTGAGCGTCCCGCCGACACTGTCGGCGCGTTCGCGCATCGTCAGCAGCCCAAACTGGCTCTCGGTGATGACTGCGTCGCTCATGCCGACGCCGTCGTCGGCAATCGTGACGCAAAGCTGCCCATCACTTTTCGCCAACCTCAGGGTCGCCGATGTCGCCCGCGCGTGCTTGCGAACGTTCGTCAGGCTTTCCTGCACAATGCGAACAAGCTGCGCTTCTGCCATCGGGCACAGGCTGGGATCACCATCTGTTTCGTCGATGATCTGCGTGCCGACGCCGGTCTGGATCGAGAATTCTTCGAGGAATTTGCGCAGCGCGACCAGCAAGCCGACATCCCCGGCGAGCGTCGTCCGCAGGCTGAGGATGTTGCCGCGCACGTCCGCCTGCGCCGACTTAATCGTCTCGCGCGCGTCGCGGAGCTGCGTCAGAACGGCATCCGTATTGCCCTGCTGTACGAGCAGTTCAAGCGTCTGCATTTCCAAGCCGAGATAGCCGAGAATCTGCGCGAGGCTGTCGTGCATCTCGCGCGCGATGCGCCAGCGTTCTTCGATCACCGCCAGCGACTGAACACGGGCAGCCATCGACGCGTGTTCGATGGCGATCACGGCGCGGTCGGCAAGGTGGTTGAGGAACGTCAGGTCGCGCGGCGTGAACGGGCTGTCGTCATATCTCCCGACCCACAGCACTCCGATCGCGCTGTCGTCAAGGCGCAGCGGCACGAGCGCCGCCGACCGGACGCTGTGCACGCCTGCTTCGGATTCCCATGTCAGTTCGGTCGGGACAAAATCATGCGGGAAGCGGCGCACGCCGCTGGCGTGGAGCATT
>JAEVZT010000303.1 GCA_023392115.1 Chloroflexota bacterium | reverse complement strand
CGAAGACGACGATACGGCGGAACTGCTCGACCGCACCCTGCACACGTCCGAATGTGGCGTGCCGAACTACGGCTTCCACCCCCTGCGCATCTCCGGCGCGGTGATGCAGCAAGCGGGAAGCGCGCAGAAAAAGCAGGCGGTCGTCCTACGCTATGTGCTCGCGTTCGAACACCCGCAAGATGCGCTACCCGTGCCCGTGCTGCACGGCGATATCCTTGGGCGGTCGAAGAACGCGAATGTGTGGCTCAAGAGTGACGACTTCATCAGCAACCGTCACTGCCGCTTCGAAGTTCGGGTTGAATCGGGAAAGTTCAATCTATACGTCGAAGATTTGGGCAGCAAGAACGGGACATTCATCGACAATGTCCAGCTTGAGGAAGGGAAAGCCACCCGCGTCCGCCACGGAAGCAAGCTGCAGGTGGGCAGTACCGTCCTGATCGTCATGCAAATTCCGTACTAGCGCCGCCCCCCGAGCAGACGCCTGATCCGCTCGAGCAGCCCCGGCTTCGGCGGATCAACATCATACTTTTTCGGGTCGGGAATGTTCCCCCGGTGCGCTTCCTGCTGTTCAAGCTGATACGTTTCCATCGTCTGGTGCTTGTCGCGCTGCGCCGCGTCGCGCCGCTGGCGATCGAGAAAGTCGCTCATGGTTCCCCCTGATTCTGGTGCTGGCTGATACACCATTATATGGAATTTCTCGTCAAAACCACACAAGTGGAACAAACACAGGCTGATAGGCGTCTTACGGGCAGGTGAAAACGGAGGTTATGATGAGACGCTTCAGCTTGCTGTCCCTGTTCTTGCTCGTCCTCTTGAGTGCCGCGCTGCCGCTGGCGGCGCAGGTCTGCCCGACCCCAACGCCCTGTCCGCCGAATGCCCGCTGCACCGAGCCGATCAACCCGTGCGTCGTGCCGCCGGTCGGCGGCGTGTTTACCAATCCCGAATGGCTGAAAATTGATTATCACCACGTCGACGTGACTGTCGAAGACCAGATCGCGCACACAAGCATCGATCTGGAATTCGTCAACGAAGGTAATGGGCTGGCGGAAGGCACATTCATCTTCCCTCTGCCCGCCGACGCCGCCGTCGATCAGCTGGTGATGTACATCAACGATCAGCCGATCGAAGCGCGCATCCTCGACGCGACCGAAGCGCGCAGCATCTACGACGCGATCGTCCGCCAGTACCGCGATCCCGCGCTGCTCGAATACATCGGCACGCAGGCGGTGCAGGCGAACGTCTTCCCGATTCCGCCGGGTGAAAGCCGCCGGATTCAGTTGTCGTACACGCAGGCGCTTCAGGTCGACAACGGCTTGATTCACTACCTCTACCCGCTCGACGTGACGCACATCATGAGCCGCCGTCCGATCGAGTCGATGAGCATCAGCGTTCAGGTCGAAGGGCAGGACGCGATCAGCACGATCTATTCGCCGAGCCACCAGATCGCCATCAGCCGCGACGGTGGCGACGCCTTCCGCGCCGGCTTTGAAGCCAGCGCCTTCCAGCCCGAAGGCGACTTCAGCCTCTACTGGGGCATCGCCACCGAGGCGATCAACGTCAACCTGCTGACTTACCGTGAGAGCGCGAACGAAGACGGCTTCTTCATGCTCATGGTGCAGCCGCCGTTCGAACTGCCCGTCGACCGGATCGTCGCCCGCGACATCATCATCGTCCTCGACCAGTCGGGCAGTATGGACGGCGACAAGTGGATTCAGGCGCGCGACGCGGCGGCTTACATCCTCGACAACCTCAACCCGTCCGACCGCTTCAACGTCGTCCTGTTCAGCACCGGATGGCGCGTTTTCAGCCGAGGGCTTGAGTCGGCTGACACGGCGCAGCAGGCGATCGACTGGATTAACGGCATGTGGGCGGAAGGCGGCACCGACATCAACGGCGCACTGACGACGGCGCTGGAGATGGTCGACGTTGAACGTCCGGCGGCGATCCTGTTCTTGACCGATGGGCTGCCGACCCAAGGCGAAACCGATCGGGAAGCGATCCTCGCCAACGTCGAAGCGGCGTCACGTCCGAACGTTCGGATTTTCGCCTTCGGAGTCGGCGACGACGTCGATACGTTCCTGCTCGACACGCTGGTGCAGGCGAATCGTGGCGCATCGTCCTACGTCCGCCCATCCGAACGGATCGACGAAGAAGTGCAGAGCCTGTACAGCAAGATCAGCGCGCCGGTATTGACCGACGTCGAACTGACGCTCGACGGCGTGGTGATCGACACGGTCTACCCGCAGCTGCCGCTGCCCGATCTGTTCGCCGGGACGCAGCTCACAATCGTCGGGCGCTATCGCAGCGAGGCGGAAGATGTGCGCGTTACGCTGACCGGTCAGGTCGGCGGCGAGGCGCAGACGTTTGTCTACGAAGGCATGGACTTCCCCGCACTGGCGGGCGGCGAACCGTTCATCGCCCGACTGTGGGCGACGCGCCGGATCGGCGATCTGCTCAACAGCATTCGCCTGAGCGGCGAAAATCCTGAACTGGTTGACAGCATCATCCGTTTGAGCGTGCGCTACGGCATCATCACGCCGTACACCAGCTTCCTGATCGAGGAAGACGACATCCTCTCCCAGACCGGACGCGAGGAAATCGCCGCGCAGATGCTCGACGAAGCGAGCCGGCTGGCGGGTGAAGCGAGCGGCGGCAGGGCGGTCGAGGCGGCTGACGCGGTCGGCGGCTTGGCGGCGGCGGAAGCCCCCGCGCCGATGGCGACGATGGTCGCGCCGGAAGAGGGCGAGTTCTACAGCGACGGTGGAGACCAAACGAACCCGATCCAGACAGTCGGCGGCAAGACGTTCATTCAGCAAAACGGCGTATGGACGGACACGAGCTTCGAGCCGGACACGATGACGCCGCAGCAGGTGACGTTCCTGAGCGACGAGTACTTCGCCCTGCTCGACGCGCAGCCTGCGCTGGCGGAATACTTCGCCCTCGGCGATCAGGTGATCGTCGTCCTCGACGGGACGGCGTATCAGGTGGTCGCGGCGTAAGCTGCTTTCACCGCGCAGTGAAACAAACCGAACGCTTTGGAGGGGCGATCAGGCTGATCGCCCCTCCAATTCTATGTCCGCCCCGCTTGACCAAACGGCTGTCTCTGCCCTATACTGTGGACTCTCGTGAACCCTCATGACAGAAAGTTTGCCGACATGGCGATCACCTACAAGACAGATACCGACGGTGTCGACTGGGCGCTGATGCGCCAGACGCTGATCGACGACGACTTCGACAACTTTCGTACGCCGAAGCAGTACCAGCTTTCATTTGAAAACAGCGCCGCCGTCGTGATCGCCTATGACGGTGACGCGATTATCGGTACGGCGCGGATGCTCTCCGATGGGGTTTGCAATGCCTACGTCGTCGACGTGTGGACGCACAGCCGCCTTCGCAATCAGGGTATCGCGCGGACGATGATGCAGATGCTGGAATCGAAAGCGCAGGGGCAGCACGTCAGCCTGTGGACAAGCAGCATGCCCGAATTCTACGAGCGCATCGGCTACCGGCGCAGCGCCGACGGAATCCTGTTTGAAAAGGTCGTCGGCGAATGGCTGCAAAACGACACACGTTGATTGAGCTTGGGCAGAATTGAGGGTGAAGGGGATTTACGGATGAGCGTCCGCGCCGCATACGACAACTGGGCGGCAACTTACGACACCGACCGCAACCTGACGCGCGATCTCGATCAGGTGGTGACGCGCCGGATTCTCGCTGATCGTCGTGCCGCGACGATCCA
>JAEVZT010000291.1 GCA_023392115.1 Chloroflexota bacterium | reverse complement strand
GATCAGCGGCGCGCGGATGTAAGGCGGCAGCGGCATTTCGCCGAGCGTGTCGAGCTTATCGTCAAGCGGCAGGTTGAACTCAAGCACGCGTTCGGCTTCTTCAAGCTCCTCGACGGCTTCGGCAGTCAGCCCGGAGTCGCCAAATTCAAGCCGCGTGCCGGTTCTCACGCGCTTGCCGCCGACGAGGACGTGCCAGCGCCGTTCATCAATCTGACGCAGAAGCAGGACTTCAACCGCGCCACCGGTACCGGCTTTACGGGCGTGCAGGCGCGCGGGGATGACGCGCGTCGTGTTGAGGACGAGCACGTCACCCGGGTTGAGATACGCCTCGATTTCGCGGAAGACGTGGTGCTCAATCGCGCCGGTCTGACGGTCGAGCAGCATCAAGCGCGAGCTGTCGCGCGGCTCAACCGGCGTCTGAGCGATGAAGTGCTCCGGCAGATCGTAATCAAAGTCTGAAAGTTTCACGCGGCAACCTAGAACAGCGGCTTCTGGTCGTCTTTGGCGGCGTAGGGGATGCCCATGTGCTCGTAAGCGCGCGGAGTCGCGACGCGCCCGCTCTTGGTGCGCTTGAGGAAGCCAAGCTGCATCAGGTACGGCTCGTACACGTCCTCGATCGTCGAGCTGTCTTCGCCGATCGACGCGGCGATGGTTGTCAAGCCGACGGGACCTCCCTCGTAATGGGCGATGATCGCGTGCAGGACGCGGCGGTCGATGTCGTCCAAGCCGAGGAAGTCGATGCCCATCAGTTCGAGCGTTTCACCGGCGATCCGCCCGGTGATCACGCCTTCGCCGCGTGTTTGCGCATAGTCACGACAGCGGCGGAGCAAACGGAGCGCAACGCGCGGCGTCCCGCGAGCGCGGCGGGCGATCTCCGATTTTCCTTCGGGGGTGATTTCGATCTGGAGCATGCCAGCGGCGCGCTCGATGATGAACTCCATCGACTTCAGATCGTAAAACTCAAGCCGGAAGCGCGCGCCGAAGCGGTCGCGCAGCGGACCGGCGAGCAGGGCAAGCTGGGTCGTCGCGCCAATGACCGTGAAGCGGGGCAGGTTGAGGCGGACGTTCTTAGCGGCGGGTCCCTTGCCGATGACGATGTCGAGCGCGAAGTCTTCCATTGCCGGGTAGAGGATTTCCTCGACCGAACGCCCGAGACGGTGAATCTCGTCGATGAACAGGATATCGTTCTGCTTCATGTGTGTCAGGATGGCGGCGAGGTCGCCCGGTCGCTCGATCGAGGGACCCGCGGTAATGCGGATGGTGCCGCCCATTTCATTGGCGATCACGTGCGCCAGCGACGTCTTGCCAAGCCCCGGCGGACCGTAGAAAAGCACGTGATCGATCGCTTCCTTGCGCGCTCGCGCCGCGTCGATAATGATCTTGAGGTTTTCGCGCACGCGATCCTGCCCGACAATGTCTCGGAGCAGTTTTGGTCGCAGCGCAATATTGTCGCGCTCATCAGGGCGGACTTTGCCCGATACCATCCGTCCGTCATCGGACATGGAAGACTCCAAATGAGATAAATGTTCTATTTCCAAGTATAGCCCACGCGCCGATCAGGAACAAGACGGGTTCGCGCTTTGACATGCCCCTGAGGAAAACGTAGAATCGGGGTCATTTGCGCGCTGGAGGCTGTTCGATGAATTCACTACACGTTTCAAAGCACCCGCTGGTACAGCATAAACTGGCTGTATTACGTGACAAGGACACTGATCACCGGTCGTTTCGCGAACTGCTGCGCGAGCTGGCGCTGCTGCTGTTTTACGAAGCCACGCTCGACCTGAAACTGTCACCGCGCTCGGTCATGACGCCGATGGGCGAGGCGCAGGGCTACAAAGCCGAAGAAACGATCGGCTTGGTGCCGATCCTGCGCGCCGGGCTGGGGATGGTCGAGGGCGCGCTTCAACTGCTGCCGAGCGTGCAGGTCTGGCATCTCGGCTTGTACCGCGACGAACACACGCTGCGTCCGGTCGAGTATTACAACCGGCTGCCACAGGCGGCGACCGTTCAGTTCTGCCTGATCCTCGACCCGATGCTGGCGACGGGCGGATCAGCGGTGGCGGCGGTTGACATCCTCAAGCGCTGGGGTGTGCCGCGCATCAAGTATGTTGGACTGATCGCCGCGCCGGAAGGCGTCGAGCGGCTGTCGGCGGCGCATCCCGACGTGCCGATCCACGTCGCGTCGGTTGACGAGCGCCTCAATGAAGTGGGGTTCATCGTGCCGGGGTTGGGGGACGCCGGAGATCGCCAGTTCGGCACATGAGCGAGGGGTACGCCTTCATCCTCGTCTTCGGGCTGGCGCTGAGCGTGACGCTGATCCTCGTGCCGTTCGCCGACTGGCTCGGAAAGCGCGTCGGGGCGACGGCGAAATCCGGCGGACGCCGCCGCAGCGAAGCCGATACGAGACAGGTGTCGCGGCTCGGGGGCGTCGCGCTCTACGGCGGATTCGTCACCGCCGTGCTGGCGGCGCAGCTTCTGCCCGTCCCGCGCATGGATTCGTATGAGATCGTCCGATTAACCGGGCTGTTGATCGGCGGCACAGTGATCTTCATCGGCGGCGTGCTCGACGACATTCTTGAACTCAAAGCGCTGCCGCAGTTCATCTTCCAGTTCAGCGCCGCCGCGATCGCCATCCTGTTTCAGATCTTCATCCAGTATTTCAACAACCCGCTCACCGGGCAGCAGACCGATCCGTTTCCGTACATCGTCACGGTTACGCTGAGTTTGCTCTGGCTGGTCGGCATGATGAACACGATGAACTGGCTCGATGGGTTGGATGGGCTGGCGGCGGGCGTGACGTTCATTGCCGGGGTGATGCTGTTCGTCAACAGCGCCTTTCGCGTCGAACCGGCGCAGACGAGCGTCAGCCTGCTCCATCTGGCGTTGATGGGCGCGTCGCTCGGCTTTCTGCTGCACAATTTCTACCCGGCTCGGTTGATCATGGGTGGTGGGGCGGTATTCCTCGGCTACGCGCTCGGCTCATTGAGCATCATCGGCGGGGCGAAGATGGCGACGATCCTGCTGGTGATGGGGCTGCCGCTGCTGGACGCGGTATGGCAGGCGGTCAAGCGCGTGCGTGAGGGGCGCAGTCCGTTTTCAGGCGATCGCGGGCATCTGCATTTTCGCCTGCTCGACATGGGGTTGACGCAGCGGCAGATCGTCATCCCGTATTACCTGTTCTGTTCCTTCTTCGGCATCCTGACGCTGATCACGGCGAGCCAGTTGTTTAAGTTCATCGCCATGGCGGTCATGTTCCTGCTCGTCGCCATCGGCTTGATCGTTTTGACGCGGCTCAATCAGACGAGATCGTCGTCATCATCGTCATCAGAGTCGCCTTCGTCCCCATGAGTAGGAGGCGGCTCGGTTCGAGCCAC
>JAEVZT010000288.1 GCA_023392115.1 Chloroflexota bacterium | reverse complement strand
ATCCTGACCGACGCGATGGACATGAACGCTGTCGACATGACGTACAACTTCTATGACGCGGTCGTGATGGCGGTGCAGGCGGGCGTCGACATCGTGGCGATGGGTCCAAGTGTCGGTTTGCCCGTGTCGGCGGCGGCAATCCAGCGCGTCGTCGACGAAGTGCGGGCGGGCAATATCTCCGAGGAGCGAATCAACGAGTCGGTGCGGCGGATACTCGAAACCAAAGAGCGCTTCGGCGTTCTCGACTGGCAGCCGCTCGATCCGGCGACTGCTGCCCAGCGCGTCAACCTTGACGCGAGCCTTGAGGTCTTCGACCGGCTGTACCAGCGCGGGATGACGGTCGCCTATGATCGCAACGATCTCGTGCCGATTCCGGCGGATCGCAGCGTGGCGATCATCTTCCTCGCGACGCGCTACCAGATTCAGCACGAATGCGCCCTGTACCGTGACGACATCATCTGGGTCGGCATCGGCGACAACCCTGACCGCGAGCAGATCGGTTGGGCGGTCGAGGCGGCGAACCGCGCCGATATCGCCGTCGTCTTCACGCAGGACGCGATCAAGAATCCGGATCAGCAGGCGCTTGTGAACGCGCTGCCGCAGGACAAGACGGTCGCCGTCGCGTTGTGGTCGCCGTATGACTGGCAGACCTACCCGAACGTGGCGGCATACCTCGCGACGTACACGCCGGCGCGACCGTCGGTTCCGGCGGTGTGCGCTGTCCTGTTTGGCGCGCAGCCGGCGACCGGCACGCTGTCGGTTGATTTGGGTCCTGACTTGCTCGCCGGCAGCCGCGACGACGGGTAAATTGGACGCGGCTGCGGATCGACCTGACGCTTGTTTCACGAGGCGTTTCGGGTTACTTTATACGCGAGTACGAACACCACAGGACAGACGAATTTATGGGAACGCTCAATCCCGACCTGCTTTCCAAAGACATGAACGCGGTGATGAATGACGCCGTCGCGCTCAAAGACCAGTACCGCAAGCCTGTCATCATTCCGGAGTTGATCCTGCTGGCGCTTCTACGACGCAAGGATACGGCGGCAGCCCGCTTACTCGACATCTTCAAGAGCGCGCGTGGCGCTGACTTGGAGAAGCTCGACCGACAGACGGTGCTGGCGGTCGAGAGTCGGCGCGATCAAGACGGCAATCTTGATTTCATCGCCAGCGGTAACCGATCCGTCCCGCTGTCCAGACAGGCGATCATTCTGATCGACGACGCGCTCAGTCTGGCGAACTCGCAGGACGAGGTGCGCGTCGACAGCGATCACGCGTTGGCGGTGATGGCGGAAAGCTCGATCAGCACCAGCGGGCTGCTGCGCCAGCACGGCATTACGCCGAAAGCGATCTCTGACGTGTTGGCAGACAACACGCAAATCATACGCAGGAGCGGCACGACACGGGATTACGTCGCCGGGGCGAAGGGTGGCAAGCTGCGCGCCGTCTACTTCCGCGAAAGCCTGCTGCGCGACCTGATCAACATTCTGTCGCAGTCGATCAACCGCCACGTGATCCTGATCGGTCCCGACGGCGTGGGCAAGCGAACGCTGGCGTACAGCCTCGCGCTGCTTATGTCGGAAGGGAAGGGTCCGAAGAACCTCAAGAGTCTGGTGCAGGTCGACGAAACGGCGCTCCTCGACAGCGACCAAAAGGCGATTCGCGCCGGACTGAGCCAGGCGCAGGGTGGCATTCTGTTCATCCCGCACCTTCACCGCTTCTTCGGGGGACCGATCAAGGCGGAATTCTCGAAGGCGACGCCGATGCTCCAGAAAGCCTTCCTGTCGGAAGACCCGGTGATCATCGGCACGACGACCGAAATCGAATATAACCAGCGCCTCGCAACAGTCAGCGCGGTTGCCGAGCACACGCAGATTTTGCGCGTACCCGAACCGACGATCGACGAGACAATCGAAATCCTCAAGGTGATGAAGCCGCATCTTGAAGCCGACTACAGTCTGCAAGTCAACGAGGACGCGCTGACGCTGGCGGCGCGGCTGTCGAAACGCTACATGACGACAACTCCACAGCCGCGCAGCGCCGAGCAGCTCCTGCATCGCGCGGCGGCGCTGGTGACGATGAGCAGCGGGCAGGTGGCGTTCAAGCCGGAAATTGCCGACCCATCGACGCTCGACGCGGAAGATGTGACTCTCGCCGCCAGCCAGATGACCGGCATTCCGGTCAGCAAACTCGGGCAGGATGAACGTGTTCGCTACGCGAGCATGGTCGAACATATCAAGGAACGCCTGATCGGTCAGGATCAGGCGGTGCTGGCGGTCAGCCGGGCGATCAAGACGGCGCGCGTCGGCTTGAAAGACCCGAAGCGCCCGATCGGCGCGTTCCTGTTCTTGGGTCCGACCGGCGTCGGCAAGACGGAATTGGCGCGGGCGCTGGCAGAGTTCATGTTCGGCAGCGAAGATGCCATGCTCCCGCTCGACATGAGCGAGTTCAAAGACGAAGCCAGCCTCAACCGCCTGATCGGCTCGCCGAGCGGCTACGTCGACAGCGAGGCGGGCGGTCAGCTGACCGAGCGCGTTCGCCAGCAGCCGTACATCATCGTCCTGTTTGACGAGGTCGAAAAGGCGCACCCGCGCGTCCTTGACATCCTCTTGCAGATGATCGAAGAGGGGCGACTAACGGACGGGCGCGGCAACGTCACCTACTTCAGCGAAACCGTCATCATCCTGACGAGCAATCTCGGCTCGCAGAGTCTGGCGACGAACGTCATTACCGACGAAATCCGCGATGAGGCAATGGAAGAGGTGCGAACATTCTTCCGCCCCGAGTTCCTCAACCGCCTCGACGAGATCATCATGTTCAACGCCCTGTCGGAAGAAGACCTGCACAATATCCTCAGGCTGATGCTGAAGTCTGAAACGAAGCTCGGCGCGGAACGCGGCTTGAATCTCGATTTCTCGGAAGCGGCTGTCCAGTGGATGCTTGACCAAAACGACGAACCGGAGTTCGGCGCGCGCCCGCTGAAGCGAATCATCCGCCGGTCGGTGCGCGAACCTCTCGCCGATTTTCTGCTGCGCGTCAACCCGCCCGCCGGGACTCTCGTGCGCATCGACGCGCCGGACGGCGACGGTCTTGAATTCGCGGCAGTCGTTGACGGCAAAGAAGTCAAAGTTGCAACCCATTAATCCACCTGCTTGAAGGAGCGGACGCATGGCACAGGTTGTCACGACAATCTTTCGCAAGTACGACATTCGCGGCACGGTGACAGGCAGCGACCCACAGCTCACGCCGGAACTGGCGCGTCTCGTCGGCAAGGCGCTCGGCACGTACCTACCGCAGCAGTTCAACACCGACCGCTTCTTCGTCGGGCAGGATAATCGCCTGTCGTCCGGTCCGCTCAAGTTGGCGCTGATCGACGGCTTAACGTCGACAGGCATGAACGTCACCGACATCGGCGAGGTGTTGACGCCGACCGTTTATTTCGCGTCCGCCAGCTACGGCGATCGCGGCGCGGGTGTGATGATCACCGGCAGCCACCTGACGACCGACTACAACGGCATCAAGATGGCGTATGGCGCGCTGGCGCTGGCAGATGAGCAGATTCAGGAACTCCTCAGGATCATTCAGGCGGACGCCTTCGCCACCGGGCAAGGCGAAGTTACCACCGACTACAACATGATCAAGAAGCACATGGAAGTGATCAAGACGAAAGTCACGATCGCCCGCCCGCTGAAGGTCGTGCTAGATGCCGGTAACGGTTTGAGCGGCACGTACGTTCCGCCGGTGTTGAGCGATCTCGGCATTGACGTAACCTGCTTGTACTGCGAGCCGGACGGCACCTATCCGAATCACCTGCCGAACCCCGAAGACCCGGCGATGACGAAGGATCTTGAGGCGAAGGTCGTCGAAATCGGCGCTGATCTCGGACTGGCGTTCGACGGTGACTCAGATCGCTGCGGCTTCATCGACAATCACGGGCATCACATCGCCGCCGACCGCCTGTTGGCTCTTCTGGCGCGTGACCTATTGAGCCGACAGCCCGGAGCGCAGATCGTCTTTGACGTCAAGGCGTCGCAGGCGCTCCCTGACGAGATTCGCAAGTACAACGGCGTGCCGGTCATGTGGAAGTCGGGTCACAGCCTGATGAAGCTCAAGATGCACGAGATCGGGTCGCCGCTCGGCGGCGAGGTCAGCGGACATCTGTTCATCGGCGAGGACTATTACGGCTTCGACGACGCGCCGCTGGTGGCGCTCAAGACGCTCGAAATCATCTCCAAGTCCGACAAGACGGTTGCCGAGCTGTTCGACGAGATTCCGAAGCTGGTCGCCACGCCGGAAATCATCATGTCGACGCCGGACAGTCTCAAGTTCGAGATCATCGACGAGATTCGGGCAGCGCTCGACGCGGACTTCGAGGTTGTCACGGTGGACGGCGCGCGCGCGATCTTCGATCAAGGGTGGGGACTGGTGCGCGCCAGCAACACGCAGCCGGCGATCACCATGCGTTTCGAGGCGTACAACAAGCAGAAGCTCGTCGAATACATGATGCGTTTCAAGACGCTGGTCGACCAGCATCCCGAAGTCGATTCGAGCAAGCTGCAAGCGCAGATCGCCGCCTACAGCACCGAGTATTAGGCGCGGGCAGCGTGTGACCGACTTCCGCGCAATCTACGCGACGCAAGCCGAGCAGTATGACCGGATGGTGTCGCGCGAGGATTATCAAAATAACCTGTGGGCAGCACTGCGGACGGTTCGCTCGTTCGCGAGGCTGGATATCGTCGAGTTGGGGGCGGGGACGGGGCGGCTGACACTGCCGTCAGCGGGGGAAGCACGTTCGATCCTCGCCTGTGATTCGTCGGCGCACATGCTGGCGCTCGCCCGACGCAAGCTGATCGAAGGCAGGCTGCGGAACGGGCGGGTGATTGTCTCCGACAACGGCGCGCTGCCCGTGCGTGACGACTCGGCGGACATTGTGATCGCCGGATGGAGTCTCGGACACTCGGTCGGTTGGTATCCCCATCGCTGGCAGGAAGTGATCGACGCGGCGCTGTCAGAAATGCGGCGCGTCCTGCGACCGAGCGGGACATTGATCATCCTCGAAACGCTCGGCACAGGGACAAAAATCCCCGCGCCGCCGCATGATGGGTTAGCCGCCTACTATCGCCATCTCGAAACCGAACATGGCTTTTCTAGGATAGCGATTCGCACCGACTACCAATTCGAGTCGCCCGAGGAAGGCGCTCAACTGACCCGCTTTTTCTTCGGCGACGCGCTGGCAGATCGCATTCGGGCAGAACAGCTGACCATTCTGCCCGAATGCACCGGAATCTGGTGGCGCGACTGCGAATGATCTGAGCCTCTAGAGGGCAAATCCCGTCTTCTGCTCAATATAGCGCAGGACGATCTGGTACGCTTCGGGGTCGTTGATGCGCGTGATCATGTGTACCGCACCGTCGGCGTGGACTTCGATGAAGGCTTCATTGGGCGACTCGACATGGCGGAAGCGGGTCGCCTTGTCGAGGTTGAAGATCTCGGTGGTGTTATCGCTCGGCGTGTACTTGATCCATGTCCCTTGCATTGATGCGATCCTCTCGTAGCAAACAGTAAACCGATCACTTGTTTTTAGGTGTTACCAGTGAAGACAGGGCGCGCCACAGCCAGCGCAGCGGGTCGAAACCTTCGCGCGGGGCGTCCGGCGCAGGTTCGTCGTGTTGCGTGCGGGCAGCGTCGCGCATCTGGCGGATTGTCGGCACGGGGGTTGTATCCTCGTCGGAAGCGGGCGGCTCAGCCGGCGTTGCCTCGTGGTCAACCTCGGGCGTGATATGCGGCACCGCCCATGCCGACCGGATCGAAATGGCGTCCGCTTCCGCCTCAGGGACATTATCGCCAGTATCCTCGACAGCCGTCGAGTCGGTTCGACGCGCCGCGCTTGCGCGGATCGCCATTGATGGCGACGGGGACGCCGCTTCAATTTCGATCGCCTCGCTTGCTGCCGCGATGCCGCTGACTGCACCTGTACTGTGATTCGACTGGCGATCGCGGTAGCTCGGCTCGTCGGTGTTGAAGAAGCTGACGATATCGACAGCCATTCCGCGCCGGTCTAGCTGCGCCAGCACATCGGCATTGGTGCCGAAGGCGAACAGGGGCGGCGACGCGAACTGCCTGCTGCTTAAGACGGTCTTGACGATGCTCAGCCCGTGCCCGTTGAAGGGGACGAACAGGCGATCCGTGTCGATGCGGGCGAGAAATTCGTCGGCGACCGGGGCATCGCCTAGCCGCACTGACGACACGGCGTCCCATTCGAGCAGCGGCGACGTTTCGACCGCCTGTGCCTCGATATCGGCGACCGTATCGCTGACGGCGAGCACGCTGTCCTGCTCGCCGATCAACTGCGGCAGGGCGCGGGCGAAGTCGCGCGCCTGCGCCTGTTCGACGGCAATCCCCTCAATCACGCTCACCGCGCGTCCGGCATGCCGCCGACCGCTGTTATAGTGGCGCAGCAGCAGGAAATACCTGTCGTCGAGCGGCAGGCAGTACAGGCTTGGAAACTGGCGCGTCAGGCGCGAGACTTCGGTCGCGTAATTGAAGATGTCGCCGATTGCGCTGACGTCCTTGTTGGTCAGCGCTGACGGACGAACGAATGCCGTGAAGTCGCGTCCCTGATTGCGCGTGAACAGGAACCTCTCATAGTGCATGGCGCACTCCTAGACGATCAGTGGGCGCATCTTCTTGTTGGCGGTCTTGGTCACCGTTCTGATCTTGGG
>JAEVZT010000225.1 GCA_023392115.1 Chloroflexota bacterium | reverse complement strand
GGCAATCATCGTCGGGCTTCTGCGCGTAGTCATACCCCCGCCACCACCGCCGACGCCCACCGACGAGCCGACGCCTATGACCGATCCCGCCGCGCTGCCCGACTTGCAGATCGGCACCATGCGCATTTCTCCCCGACAGCCCGCGCCGGGACAGATTTTCATCCTGAACATCACGCTGACGAATGCCGGAAGCGCGGACTCTGGTCCCTTCAGCTGGGCATGGGACGCCAGCCCGACGCTGCTCGACGCGCTGGAAGGGCGGGTCGACAACATTCCGCCGGGGGCGTCAAAGAACATCAGCTTCCCATTCAGCTACGGCTGGTGGGGCGAGTACAACAGCCTCATCAATGTCGACGTCGAGTCGGAAGTTGAAGAGGGCGAGGAGCGCAACAACCGCCACCCGTTCTTAATCACGCTGGCGAAGGATCAGCCGTTTCAGGTCGATTTCAGCCTGCTGCCCAACAATACGCTTGTCGAAACGCCGTTCCGGCTCGGCGGCGATGACTTCATTCCGTGGAATCTGGATTTCACGCTTGGCTCAATGGCGGCGGGCTGTCTCAACGCGCCGATCGACCTGATTGATGTCGACAACGACGTGATTTTGAGCGCGAGCGCTGACGCCGACTCGTCATGTGCCGAGGAAACACTCAACATCACCATCATTCGCGCGCCGGTCGGAGCGGCGCAGGTGGAGTTGATGCCGCTGCAGTCGGGCAGCGCGACGGTCACGTATTATGCGAATCCGTCGGGGGGCACGCCGATTTTGAGGCTGCCCACGGAGCAGGTGACGGTCGGCGAGCCGATCATAATCGGCGTGCCGGAACCACAGGGTCAACTGATCCGCAGGATCGAGATCGACATGGGCGATCAGCCGGTGCGACTAAGCCGCTTAATCCTGTTCCCGATACCAGATAACCCTTGAAAAATCGGTCTGTGCAAGTTATACTTTGTGATTGTGCGGTTTTCCCATAGAACAGCCGCAGTGGAACGTCACCCGTTTAAGCCTCTCCTTGACATGAGAAGGTGGGTAGGCTACGATATTCGTCACAAATGACCAAAAGTATGCTCACGCATCCCCACACAGCGATGAAATTACCCCTTCAATCGCTGTTTTGTCGTCTGTGAGCATCGCCACACTCGCATCGGCAGGTACTACGCCCCGATCGGTCGGGTACAACTACAGGTTCACATCCTGAGACTATGGTTCGAATACACATCGTTATAGTGTGGTTCTAGCGCAGAGGAGGATGCCGTTGGAGGCAAAAGATTTTAGCGCACTGCGCGTAAGCCTTGCTTCGCCCGAGCAGATCCGTTCGTGGTCGTATGGCGAGGTGACGAAGCCGGAAACGATTAACTATCGCCGGCTTCGCCCTGAAAAAGATGGCCTCTTCTGCGAGGCGATCTTTGGGCCGACGCGCGATTGGCAGTGCTACTGCGGCAAGTACAAGAACGTGCGCTATCGCGGAATCATCTGCGATAAGTGCGGCGTCGAAGTAACGCGCGCCTCCGTGCGTCGCGAGCGCATGGGGCACATTGAGTTGGCTGCGCCGGTGGCACACGTTTGGTATACCCGCCGCGTTCCGAGTCATCTGGGGCTGCTGCTCGACATCAGCCGCCGCAACCTTGACCGCGTGCTGTATTTTGCGCAGTACGTGATCACGCGCGTAGACGAAGAAGCGCGCAACAAGGCGTTGGCGCGCATCGACCGCGAACTCGCGGCGAAGGAATCCGCGCTGACGGGCGAGCTTGACGACCAGATGGGCACGATCCGCAGCCGCCGCGAAGACATTCTCAGCCAAGTTGAAACGCAAACCCAGTCGATCCACACCCATTTCAACGCCGAACTGGATCGCCTGAGCGATGAGCTGATGCGCGAGGCACAGAGCGTGCAGGCGCGCGTCGAAGCGCTGCTCGGTCAGCGCGCGACGTCGGACATCGACTTCCCAAGCGCGGACACGGTCATCGTCGCGCGCGGCGAGCAGGTCGACAACAGTCACATCGCGCGAATCCAGAGCATCGCCAACACCCGCCTGAGCAACCTGCAGGCGGAAACCGAAGAAATGCGCCGTCAAGAAGTCGAACGCCTGAATACCGAAGCCACCTCGATTGTCGGCGAGGCGACCGGCGATCTTGATACGCAGATGGAAGAACTTGAAGCCCGCATCGCGCATCTGCGCCAGAACGCGGAGAAAGCGCGCGCCGAGCTAAGCGAACTGCACGTGCTCCAGTTCCTGTCGGAAATGCGCTACCGCGAGCTGAAGCAGCGCTACGGGCAGGTGTTCCACGCCGATATGGGCGCGGAAGCCTTTTACGAAATCCTCAAGAACATGGAGCTTGACAAGCTGGCGGTCGAGCTGTGGCACGAAGTTCGTACCACGCGTTCGAAGCAGCGCAAGAAGAAGGCGACCAAGCGCCTGCGCGTCGTTGAATCGCTGCGCAAGAGCGATAACCGTCCCGAATGGATGATCCTGACGGTGCTGCCGGTGATCCCGCCCGACCTGCGCCCGATGGTGCAGCTTGACGGCGGTCGTTTCGCGACCAGCGAC
>JAEVZT010000213.1 GCA_023392115.1 Chloroflexota bacterium | reverse complement strand
TTGTTCCCCTCCCCGAATTCGGGGAGGGGTAAGAGGTGGGGTCAGGAAGGTAAAATTGTGGAGGGCGAGCCGCCGGTTCGCCCCTACAGGCTTATTCGATCCGGTATCTATTCCCCGTTTACGACTCCGCCGTCGCCTCGGCGGTCATGTCCGATTCGCCCGGTTCTTCCGTCCCCTCGGTTAAGTCCTGTTCCTCGTTTCGCTCGATCACGCCGCAGGCAAGACGCGCGCCTGAGTCGCCGGCGTTGAGCGTTTCTTCGTCGGGACCGCCGTAGCGTTCAGGGATGTTGGCAAAGTTATTCGGATTGGCGTGGACGATCATCGCGCTGCCGTCGTCGTCAAATAGATCGGCGATCTTGAAGCGGTCGGTGACTGCCAGCAGTTCACCCGCCCCGTCGGCGTTGATGAGCAGCGTCGGCAGGTCACCAACGTGATCGGGATGCGCCGCTTCAGTCGGGTTGAAGTGGCCGCCCGCCGACTGGAACGGCATCTCGCCAGCCGGGTCGCAGGCACCGGTCTGGTGAACATGGAAGCCGTGGAATCCCGGCGGCAGGTTCATGGCGATGACGGTGATGACGACTTTGCCGTCTTCGCGTTCGACGAAGTTGACGTGTCCGGCTTCGTTGCCCTCGGCGTCAAACAGGTGCGCGATCGCCGCGTCGCCCATGATGCCTTCAATTGTGGCTTCCGCTGTGGCTTCGCCCTCACCTTCGGGTGTCGCTTCAGGCGTGGCTTCCTGCGCGGCAACAAGCACGATGCCGAAAACAAATGTCACTGCCAACCATAGAATCGCGAGTAGAACTTGCTGATTTCGCCGCATATGTCCCTTCCCTTTTATTGCTTATTTCGTTACGGTTACAGCGTAGGGCAAGAGATCGGGCGATGTCAACCAAATTCTAGACGTATTTAAGCAACGCTAACGTCGACATGGCGGCGCGGCAAACTGCATCATTGTCGCTGCGAAGCGCGTCGAGCAGGAAGGTTTGCGCGCGCTCGACGTCGCACGCGATCAGCGTCAGCGCCGCCATGTAGGGGATTTGTTCGTCGTCAAAAGCGTTGAGGACGCAGCCGCACAGGGCGTCGAACGCGCCGGTCTGGCGCAGCTCGCACAGCGCCCAGACAGCGCACGTGCGGACTTCCGTGCTTGGGTCGCTCTGGGCAGCGATCAGCGGGTCGAGGGCGCGGCTGTCGCCGGTCGCGCCGAGGATCAGCGCGACGCGCCAGCGCACGTCGACCGGCGCGCTGGCGTTCGCGAGCAGGGCGATCAGCGGCTCAAGGACGGCATCGCCAAGCCCCGCCAGCGACGCCTGCGCGTTGAGCCGTTCCGATAGATCATGATGATTTAGCGCGTCGAGCAGCCCGTCCACATCAGAATATCCGTATCCGCCGCAGCATGATCGCTCTGATGATCAGCCCGGCAATAATACCGATCGGTAAGAGACAGCCGCACAGCTGCGCGGTTAAGCCGCCGCGCTCGCCCGCGAACGTCCACAGCGACGCCGCGCCGCTGATCGCCAGCGTGTACAGAAAATTCCACGCCGGAATGATGATCTGCACGATCAACCATTCGATCGCGTTGCCGGTCTGCGTCGGAACGCCCGGCGTCGGCACGGTGCCCGGTATCGGCGTCGCGATCACGCCCGGCAGCGGCGTTGCGATCACGCCGGGCGCCAGAGTCGGCACGACGCTGAACGGCGTGAGCGTCGGTTGAAACAGCATCGTGACGGCAGGTGTCGCCGTCAACAGTTCTTGCGCCGCCATCGGGGCGGCGGGGTCGGTCGCAAGGTTACAGCCCGTCAAGAAGATCAGCGCGAGCAGGACGGCGCAGACGGTACGCATAGGGTCAGCCCAATCATGTGTGTGCAAAATCCCAAATAGCATACCGAAAAACTATTTCGAAGTCCATTTCGAGATCGCGCCGTTTACCCTCCGCTTTAGGCGAAGACGACGAACTGCTGCAAGAAGTTGAGGATGCGCCGGTAGTAGTCCTCGACTGTCTCCGGCTTGCGGAAGCCGTGCCCTTCGCCGGGGTAGACGTAGTACTCGTGCGGCACGCCGCGCCGCCGCAGCGCCGCGACGATGCTGTCCGACTGCGATTTCGGCACGACCTGATCATCCTCACCCTGAAACAGGAGGACAGGATCGACGATCTTGTCGGCGTGGAACAGCGGCGAGCGCTCGCGGTAGAGGTCAGCGGCGTCGGGCAGCGCCCCAAACAGGATGTCGTTGTAACGCGCTTCGAACTTGTGCGTGTCGAGCGCCATCGCAAACTGATTGGTGACGCCGTAAGCACAGATTCCCGCGCGGTAGAAGCCGGGTTTGGAGACGAGCGACTGCAAGACGGTGTAGCCGCCAGCGCTGCTGCCCATGATGACGAACCGCCGCGGATCGGCAAGCCCGCGTTCCGCCAGTGCCGCAGCGCCGCTGGCGCTGTCTTCGACGTCATAGTAGCCCCAAGCGCCGCGCAGCTTATCCATGTACGCCTTGCCGTAGCCGGTCGAGCCGCGATAGTTGACATCCAGCACCGCGTAGCCGCGCGTGGCGAAGAACTGCGCCGTCGAGTCGTATCCAGCGCGCGCCTGTGATGTGGGACCACTGTGCGGGTAGACGATCAGCGGCGGCAGGGACGGATCTTCGTAACGGGCGCTCGTCGGTGGATAGTACAAACCGTGGACGGTTTCGCCGTCGTGCCCCGTCCACTCGATTGCCTGTGCCTCCGCGTGCTCCGCTGCCGGGATGTTCTCGCCGCTGGACCGCGCGCGGATGCGAATTTCCGGCGCAGCGTCGACGATCACGCTGATGCTCGGCGGGGCGTCGGGATCGGGCGCGAGGGTTGTCGGCAGGTCGTCCTGTTCCGCCGACAGGCTGATGACGCGCGGTGGAATGCTGCTCGACGACGCCATCACGGCGATCTCTTCACGCGCGGGCGACACGGCGATCTGCTGTAAGTCGGTGTAGGCGTCGAGGACGCTCACCTGCTCGGCGCGACGCGATCGGACGTCAATCCGCCACAGGCTCGAAAACCCGCGCTCAAGCCGCTGGGCATAGAGGGCGCGGCTGTCGTGCGTCCAACCGTAGGTACGCATCCCCTGAACCCACGCCGGAATGCTGTGTTCGGCGGCGGCATCGGTGATCTGCGCGTGCGTCCCCGCTTGCACATCATAGAGGTAAAGCTGAGTCCAGCCTGTCGCGTCGCTGACGTATGCCAGATATCGCCCATCGGGCGAGAAGGCGGGTTGAAAGATCGCGGTATGCTCATCGCCAACCAGCGTTTCAACCGACTCGGCGTAGGGAACACCGGCGTGATCGCGTTCGAGACGTGCCAGCCGAAGCTGCGTTCCGTCCCTTGGCATTTGCGGATGATTCCACGCGACGAACGCCAGCAGCGACCCATCATGATTCCACGCGGGCTGCATGACGAAGTCCGTCCCATACGCCAGCTTGCGCGGGAACATGTTGCCATTATTATCAACCAGCGCGACGCCGTCGACGCCTTCGTTATTGTGAATGAAGGCAATCCACGCGCCATCCGGTGAAACCGCCGGGGAAGCAGCGCCGCCGAACGCCGGCGTAATCGGACGCGGGCGACCGCCGGCGATCGCCTGCTTGTAGATGCGACCATTGGCGCAGAATTAGACAATGCCGTCCGCGACGGTGAACTCGCCGCCGCCGTAGCCAACGCGACCGCGTACCGACATGCCCGGTTCGGTTAGCACGCGCGGGGCGTCGATGCCGGTTTGCGCGTAGAGGGTGGATTGCC
>JAEVZT010000560.1 GCA_023392115.1 Chloroflexota bacterium | reverse complement strand
CTGTGACATATCGCGGACGCGGAAGACGTAATCGCCGCTCGTGTCGAGCAGCCAGTTCTGCGGGTAAAAGGCGCGGATACCGGCTTCGCGGTCAACATAAGGGACAGTCGCCGTAATCGTCGTGTCGCGCAGGTTCAAGGCGATGATGATGGCGACGGCAGCATAAATCAGGACGAAATAGTGACTCCAGCGCTGGCGCTGCGTCATCCGTTCGGCACGTTCGATGATCTCGACAATCGTCACGGCTTACACCTCGCGCGCCGCAGCGGCTTCGCGCGCCCGGCGCTCAGCGTTTTCGTACAGGAAGGCGAACACGACCGCAACGCCGGTGAACGCGGCGATCGACAGCCCCAGACCGAACAGGAACGAGGGTGCCGCGCCTTCAAGAGAGAACCCGGCGTTCACCAGACCGGAGCGGAAGGCGATCACGAATCCGGTCAAGAGCGCGCCGAGCGCGACTGTTCCGGCGAGCAGAAACGGATTCGGGTTGGCAAAGCGGACTTCGGACAGCCCGTAGCTGACGATCAGGCTCGCCGCCATGTGGACGGCGTAGAACTCCGCGACTCGCAGCGCCGCCACATCCGGCGCAAGGGTATTGGAGAGCACGTAACTGAGCGCCGCGACGGTCGCATAGCCGATCGCGCTGGCGCTCGTGTAGGCGACGCTGTCAAGGCGCACGCGGAAGCAGTCTTCCCACGCCAGATAGCGCACAACGAGATATTTCAACGTTTCTTGCACCACGCCAACCGTGAAGGCATAGCCGATAATGCGGTTCATGGTTCCGGACAGCGGCAGCCAGCGTTCCGGCTGGAGCACGTTGTCGACAAACGGGATGCCAATGGCATTGGCAACCAGCGCGCTGGCGATGGCGACCGCCACCAACCGGCGGCGCGGTTCAAGCGCGAACTGCTCGCGCCAGAGCGAGAAAACCAGCCACAGCCCGACCGGCAGCAGCGCCAGCGCCACGTTCGCCGGGCGATTGAGCGCGTCGGGCAAGCGAATACCGATGTAGTTATACAGCACATACACCGCGCCGGTGATGGCGAACAGGATCGCGCTTTCCAGCGCTAAACTTCGCCACACGCGCCGGTAGGGATAGATTTCCTGTTCTTCGTCGGGTGGCGTCAATAGTCGATATGTTGCCAACGAGACCATACCTCTCGAATCGTTGTTACGCTAAAATCCTAGCGCACTGCATGGATGCCGGAAAGGTGAAATATGCTGACGAGGGTTGCGCGGGTTCTGCTGCTGGCGGTCTTGCTGACTAATCTGCTGTTTCTCAGTGCGTGCGCGTCCGCAAACAGCCCCGCGAGGGCTGAGAACCGGCTGATCTACGGCTTGACGCTTCAGCCCGCCGGTTTCGATCCGCATCTTCACGCCTCGTCCGAACTCAGTATCCCGATGCGGCAGGTGTATGATACGCTCGTCTACCGCGACCCGCAGACGCAGGATTTCGTGCACGGTTTGGCGAGCAGTTGGACGATTTCCCCTGATGGGCGCGTGTATACGTTTACGCTCAAACAGGGTGTGACCTTCCACGACGGGACGCCGTTCAACGCCCAAGCCGTCGCCACCAATCTCGACAGGATCACCAACCCCGAAAACGCATCACAGCGGGCGGTATTCATGCTCGGCTCGTATGCCGGTTATGAGATTGTCGACGATTATACGATCCGGCTGCTGCTGGCGGAAGCGTACAGCCCGCTGCTCGACTCGTTGAGCCAAGTCTACCTCGGCATCGCCAGCCCGACCGCCTTAAGCCAGTATACGAACGAACGCTACCAATTCTATCAGGTTGGCACAGGACCATACCGGATGGTCGAGTACGTGCCGACTGACCGCCTTGTGCTGGAACGCAATCCGGATTATGCGTGGGGTCCGTCGTTCTACGCGCCGCCGGAGGAAAACGGCGTTGATGCGATCGAATTCCGCTTTTTCACTGACGCGGCGACGCGCGCGCTGGCGCTCGAAGGTGGCGAGGTACAGGTCATGGGCGAACTGCCGCCGGTTGACGCGCGCGCGCTGGCGGCGAGCAACACGGTCAGGATTATTCCGGTAACCGTTCCCGGTCAGCCGCTGCAATTTATGATGAACACGGCGCGCTTTCCAACCGACACGGTCGCAATCCGTCAAGCGATCGTGTTGGCAACCAACCGCGAGGCGATCATCGACACGGTCTTTCAGCGCTTTTCGCCGGTCGCGTGGGCGCCACTTTCGGCGACGACACGCTTCTACAACGCCAGCCTCGCAGGCGCTTACGGTTATGATCTCAGCCGGGCGCGCTCGCTTATCGAGTCGGTCGGCTTTGCCGACGCTGACAACAATGGGTATTACGACTTCGGCGGGGCGGAACTGCGCGTGACGGTGATCGCGCCGACGTGGGGGATGGTGCCGGAAGTCGTGCAGCTCCTTCAAGATCACTGGCGCGACGCGGGAATCCGCGCAGTCATTCAACCCGTGCCGACTCGCAGCTCATTGATCGAGATGGTCAACGGCGGCGAATATAATCTCGTCGCATATTACGAATTTGGGGCAGACCCCTCGATCCTCAACAATTACTTTACCAGCAATGGCGCTTACAACTGGACAGGCTATACCGACGCCGAACTCGACCGGCTGCTGCGTGACGCCGTCATTCAGACTGACCCGAACACGCGCGCGGCGCTGTACGCGCAGGCGCAGCAGATCATTATGGAACAGGCGTTGATCCTGCCAATACGCGATTACGTCAACCTGAACGGCGTGCGCTCGACGATCGACCGCGTGGCGTTCGATGCCTACGGTTGGGCGCCGTTGCTGACGAACTTCGTTGACAGCGGCGAGTGAGCCGTGAGGCTTCTCAGGCGGCTGGCGGCAGCGATTGGCGTGATCTGGCTGGCGGCAACACTGGCGTTTTTCGCGCTGCGCGTCCTGCCCGGCGACGCAATTCAGGGACAGCTTCTCGGCAGCGGCGCGAGTTCAAGCGCGATCGCCGATCGTCGTGCGGCGCTTGGACTCGACGATCCGGCGCTCACTCAGTATGGGCGCTGGATAGCGGGCTTGGGGCAGGGCAATCTGGGCGTGTCGCTGCTCGATGGGCAGCCGGTCGCGGCGATGATCGGGCAGCGCCTCGCGCCGACCGTCGCGCTGGCGTTGAGCGCGCTGCTCGTGGCGGTGGCGCTCGGTATCACGCTCGGCGGCATCGCGGGACTAGAACGCGGCGCAGGGTCGCGGCTGGCAGCACTGCTGCTCGCCCTCGCCTTGAGCATGCCGATCTACTGGACAGGGACGCTCGCGATCTGGCTGTTCGCCGTGCAGTTGGGCTGGCTGCCATTTAGCCAGAGCAGCGACCTTTCGGGCTTAATCTTGCCCGCGTTGGTGCTCGGATTCCACAGCGCGGGGGCGATCGGGCGCGTCTTCAGCGCCGGCGTGCGTGAAGCGAAAGATGCGGATTTTGTCCGCGCGGCGCGTGCCAAGGGGCTGCCGGAACGCGCTGTCCTCAGCCGCCATATCGCGCGCGCCAGCTTACTGTCCGCGATCACCGTGATCGCCCTGCAAGCCGGGTTCCTGCTGAGCGGTATCGTCATCACCGAGAGTCTATTCGTGCGCCCGGGCATCGGTCGCCTGCTGCTCGATTCGGTGCTGCGGCAAGATTATCCGGTCGTACAGGGGATCGTCGTCTGGATGGCGCTCGTTTACACGGCGGTCAACGCTGCCGCCGAATTGATCTACACGTTAGTCGATCCGCGCGTGAGCGCACGATGATCCGTTCGCTACTGCCACTGCTGATTCTCGTCGCGCTGGCGTTTATCGCGCCGCTGCTGACGATTCACGATCCGATGGCTACGTCGGCGTTGAACCAACTTCAGCCGCCGAGTCCGACGCATCCCTTCGGAACCGATCTCTTTGGGCGCGATGTCCTAAGCCGATTGGCATACGGCGGACAGCGGACGCTGGCGGTCGCCGCGCTGGCAAGCCTGATCGCGCTGCTGCCGGGGGGCGTGGTCGGCTTGATGTTGAGCGTCGCGCCGAAACGGCTT
>JAEVZT010000166.1 GCA_023392115.1 Chloroflexota bacterium | reverse complement strand
TTCTTCATTCGCCGTTATATGTTCAGCATGTGGGGTCAACTCAACAAGTAAATGGGGAAGCAAGGCTATGGCAGAGATTGTTGTTGAGCACGCAGTCAAACGTTTTGGCAAGTTCGTTGCCATTGACGATATCAGTTTGACCGTCCATGACCGTGAGTTCGTCGTGCTGCTCGGTCCGAGCGGCTGTGGCAAGACGACGCTGCTGCGCGCGATCGCGGGCTTGGGGTTTGTCGACGAGGGGCGGGTGCTGATCGGCGGCAGGGATGTGACGTTTCTCCAGCCGAAAGACCGTAACGTATCAATGGTGTTTCAGAATTACGCCATCTTCCCGCACATGACCGTGTTCAACAATGTCGCCTTTGGCTTGAAGATGCGCAAGATGGCGAAAGACGCGGTGCGCGAACGAGTCGAAACTGCTGCCAAGCTGCTCCACATCGAAAACATGCTCGACCGCTATCCGGGTACGATGAGCGGCGGTCAGCGCCAGCGTATCGCCGTTGCCCGCGCCATCGCCTATGACGCCGACGCCCTGCTGATGGACGAGCCGTTGAGCAACCTCGACGCGCTGCTGCGTCTGGAAATGCGCGCCGAGCTGAAGGCGCTGCTCGGACGGCTTGAGGCGACGACGATTTACGTCACGCATGACCAGATTGAGGCGCTGAGCATGGGCGACCGGATCGCCGTCATGCGCGCGGGGAAAATCATTCAGATCGATTCGCCGTCGCGCGTTTATGACATGCCGGTCGACCAGTTCGTCGGCAGCTTCATCGGCAACCCGCCGATGAATTTTCTGCGCGCGCAGGTCCAGCGCGAGGGTGGTGCGGTCAAGGTAAAGGTTGGCGACCTGCTCATCACGCCGCCCGACTATATGGAACCGGCGCTGCGCCCGTACGACGGCAAGGACATTCTCGTTGGCATTCGCGCAGAGAACATGGAAGTGCTGCTTGAGCCTGCCGCCGACGCGCTGCCGGTGACTGTGGAGGTGGTAGAGCCGCTCGGCGCGATGAACCTGCTGACGATCCAGATCGATACGAACGTCATCAAGGTGTCGACGCACCCGGATCTGCCGGTAACTGCTGATGGACAGGTGTGGCTGCGCTTCCCGACGAGCAAGATTCGCTGGGTTGACCGCGACAGTGGACGCGCGATCACGCCCAATCTAGAGCAGGTTGTCGCATAACGACAGGCGAGAGAAGGTGTTGGACATGCAAAGATCGCGCGACCTGTCGGACTGGTTGAGGCAGGCTGAAGCTGTGCTGGCGAACAACCGGATCGTCGTTGATGGGCATCGCTACACCGCGCCGTCGCTCGACAATCAGGAGTTCGGACGCAAGGACTACGTTCACCAGTTCATGTGGGACTCGTGCTTCCACGCCATTATCTGGCGCTGGATCGATCCGCAGATGGCGCAGGACGAGTTGATCAGCCTCGCCGCGCGACAGGTGACCGACGGCGTGGACGCGGGGATGATCCCGCACTGCAATTACTGGCGCGGCGGCGGAGACTGGCTGTGGAACCATGATCACAGGAGCGCGATCACGCAGCCGCCGCTGCTCGGCGTCGCCGCGACGCTCGTTTATGAGCGGAGTCACGATCGCTCTTTCCTCGAAACGCTGTATCCCAAACTGACGGCATATCATGACTGGTTTGACCGTCGGCGTGACCCTGATGGCGATCAGCTCGTCTGTCTGATCCATCCGTGGGAAGCGGGCGGTGACGCGCTGCCGCGCTGGGACGGGGCGATGGGCTTCCAGAACTTCAGCCACGAAGCGGGGCGGGCGGCGCGTTTGAAGCTGGCGGAAGTCATTGTCGCGCATGACACCGATCCCGCGGCGCTCGCCCGCGAGGGTTCCTTCATGATCGAGCCGATGGACTACAACGCGATCCGCGCGGCTGATCTCGAGGGGCTGGCGGAAATCGCGGCAATCCTCGGCAAGCCCGACGAAGCGGCATCGCTGCAAGCGCGGGTTGACGCCATTCGCGCGGCGTTCCAGTCGAAGATGATTATCGATGGACGCCCCTATGATCTCGAAGGCGCGGACGAGCGCCCTGTGGTGATGGACAGCGCCGGACAGTTCGTCACGCTCTTTGGCGGCTGCCCGACGCCGGAGCAGGCGGATCGGCTCGTAAACCAATTGCGCGAGGCGCGCTTTTGGACGCCGTTCCCCATCAGCACGTCGCCAACAGACGCGCCGACGTTCGCGCCGGACACCTACTGGCGCGGCAACGTCTGGCCGTGCGTCAACTGGTTGATCTTCAGAGGGCTGCGGCGCTACGGTTACGATGATCTCGCCCGCGAGCTGGCGGAACGCAGCCTAGACCTGCTCGAGCAAACCGGGTTCTGGGAATACTATCATCCGCTCACCGGCGAGGGCTTGGGCGGAAGCACATTTAGCTGGGCGGCGGTCATGCTCGACATGGTGGCGACGCTCGATCAAACCTGACGCCGGACGGCGTTTCCCCTCAACACCGATCCTTTTTTCGCCTTCCACAGGCGCGGCGATCGAGTGTGTATTGTGTCATTCATCAACCGTGACAATTGTCACAATCCCTGCGATTCTATTCGGGCATAGAATCAAGAGTGGTAGGTTGGTAGTCAGAAGGAGACGACGATATTGCTTGTCTGCTTGGCTGCCCTACGCCGCTGGGTTCCCCGCGTCCACCCCTTGTCTTTCCTCTGCTGCATTGGCAGCTCTCTTGTCCTTTTATAGAGACGCTTTGCTCGAAAATAAGGAAAAGTGTCAAATGACGCGCGTATTCCGAGGTCTGGTACTGCTCGGCGTGTTGATGCTGCTGGCGCTCGCGCTGCCGGTCGTCGTCGTTGCCGAGCCATATGCCTTTGCAGAAGGCATACACGTTCAATTCTATGAGAGCCATCACCAGTCGATCAACGCCGAAATCCACGCGACCAAGTGGGTCGAAGGCAACTGGCGTCAAAGCGAAATCCATATCCGCTATGACTACGCTTACGTCGACGGCGAGCGGCATATCGATCAAACGGTGATCCTCGGCGGTGACCCCGACTGGCTCGAAGTCAGCGAAGACTTGGGCTGGGGCGGTTTGGATGGGATCGTTTGGGTGCAGCAGCGCCGGATCGACTGCTGGTTCAACTCGTCAGGTAACCGCGTGTGCGGTCGAGAGTATGTCCAGACCGTGCCCGTTGAGATCCATCTTGCGCTGTGGGCAAACCGGCGCTACTCGTACTCCAACGGCTACTTCGTCCGCCCGGCAGAGGTGAGGGGCACCGTCAAGATCGGTACTCAGCTGATT
>JAEVZT010000544.1 GCA_023392115.1 Chloroflexota bacterium | reverse complement strand
CACTAACCGTGTCTTTGTGAAATACCGTGCACATCCAGTTTCTCTAATTGCGTAATTCTTGACCCGCAGTTATGATAACTTCAGGATGCACAGACGAGGGCAGCATGACCACCCGACGCTTTACCGACGAACTCCCGAATCCCGACGAACAACCGCCGGTGCCTGAACGCAGCAGCTACACCGCGCCGCCTGCACGTCAGCCGTCGATCTCCGCCCAGCCGAACGGCGCGCGCGGGAACGCGCATCTGCCGCGCACGCTGACGCAGGTGCTCAACGAGGCGAACGAACGGGTGATTCGCGGCGATCTCGTCGATTACGTGCCGCTGCCGACCGGCTTTGATCCGCTTGACGGGTTCATCGGCGGCGGGCTGCGCAAGACCGAACTGACGCTGCTCGGCGGCGCGCAGGGGATCGGCAAGACGATCGCCACGCTGCAAATTGCGCGTAACATCGCCATGCGCCCCGATCAGTACGTCTTCTACCTCTCGTATGAGCACACCGAAACCCACTTGATGCACCGCCTACTGTGCATGGAAAGTATCAATCCGCCGGAGATCGACATCACGCGCGGGATCAAGCTGCGCGACCTGTACCAGATCATCGTCGCGCAGCGGGCGAAGGAATTCATGGGGCGCGACGGCGGCGCCGGGTCGCTTCAGGCGATCTTGCGTGACAACCCGAAGACGGCGCTCAGCCTGTCACGCATGTCACGCTATGCCGACCGCATGATCCTCGTCAAAGCCAGCCCCGCCGTTACAACGCTGCGCTCGATCAAGGAAATGACGGCGCGCCTGTGCGACGCGACCGGCGGTAACGTTGCCGTGTTCATCGACTACTTGCAAAAGATCGCCGTCCATCCTGAGCGCCCGCGCGACGAAAACGACAAGGTGACGATCATCGTCGAAGGGCTGAAGGACATCGGCATGACGCTCGACGTGCCGGTGTGGGCGATCGTAGCGGCGGATCGCGAGGGACTCAAGAGCAAGCGCATTCACCTGTTCCACCTGCGCGGCAGCAGCGCGCTCGACTACGAGTCGGACATCGCGATCATCATGAACAACAAGTACCAGATCATGTCGAAGGATCACGCGGCGTTCAACCCGTATACCGCGAAGCAGTTCCGCGACTGGGTGGTATTCACGATTGAGAAGAACCGCGCGGGGCGCGCCATGCAGGACATGGAGTTTCAGCTTCACGGACAGCATTTCGCCTTCGACCCGCGCGGACAGAAGGTTCAGCAGCAGTTGATCGACGACAAGATCATCGAGAGCTAGAGCGTGTTATGCGCTTTGCGGAATTTGACCCCCTCACCCCAACCCCTCTCCCCCGAATTCAGGGGCGAGGGGCTAAAGAAGGGGCTGCGGTTTTCTCCCCTCCCCGATATTCGTGGCAACCGAAGGTTGTACAGGGGTGCGGGGGTGGGGTTTGAGCGACGAGAAGTTCACAACAGGTTCTAGTCGCCCGCCGCGTCACTCGTTTCACGCAGGCGGAAATGATTGAGCTTTGACAGCTCGCGCACCTGCTGATCGGCGCGGTAGCTGCTGCGTACCAGCGGACCACTCTCCACCCACTTGAATCCCAATTCAAGACCGATTTCCTTGAGCCTATCGAATTCTTCGGGCAGGTAGAAGCGCTCGACGGGCAGGTGCTTCTTGCTCGGCTGGAGATACTGCCCGATGGTTAGGATGTCGACGCCGCAGTTGGCAAGGTCGCGCATGACCTCGACGACTTCGTCGAACGTCTCGCCCAAGCCGACCATGATGCCGCTCTTGGTCAGCACGAGCGGATCCATCTGCTTGGCGTTGGTGAGGGTCGTCATTGCCCACTCATAATGATCCTGCGGCTGCACCTTGCGGAACAGGCGCGGGACGGTTTCGACGTTGTGGTTGAGAATTTCCGGCTGCGCGTCCATGACGATCTTGAGCGCGTCGCGGCTGCCCTTGAAGTCGGGGATCAGGACTTCGATGCTGCATCCCGGCTGAAGCTGGCGAATGCGCTTGATGACCATGGCGAAGATCGGCGCGCCGCCGTCTTTACGCTCGTCGCGGTTGACGCTGGTGATGACGACGTGGCGCAGGTTGAGCGCGCGCACCGACTCGGCGACGCGGTTCGGCTCTGCCCAGTCGAGCGGGCTGGGGCGTCCGGTCTTGATGTCGCAGAAGCCGCATGAGCGGGTGCAGGTGTCGCCCATCATCAGGAAGGTCGCCGTGCCGCGCCCCCAGCACTCGCCGAGGTTCGGACACTGGGCTTCTTCGCAGACGGTATGGAGGTGCTGCCCGCGCATCAGCCCGTAGACGCGCTCGTAATTCTCGCCGCTCGGCGCGCGCACCTTGATCCACGGTGGACGGCGGCGCGGATGGTTCGGATCGGGCTGCCACCCGGCGTTGTTCTCGGTCGGGATGGCGTTCGGATCGATAAGGTCGGTCACAATACTACTCCATCACACTTCAGCCAGCTTGCATTATACCTTTTTGCCAACAATCTGGTCGAGTTCCATTGGACTGGCGTTCAGGTTCTCGGCGACCGAGCGCCAGAGCAGGTGAATGATGAACTCGCGGAAGGCGGCGAACATCAGCACGAACAGCACCGGACTGATCGCGCTCACCAACGGACTGCCGCCGGTCACAGCCGACAGCAGCGGCAGGAACTGCGTCCCGACGATCAGCGCCAGCAGATAGGCGGTGAGGTGCAAGCATAGGGCGCTTCCGAACGCCAGCAGGCGCGCGTTTCCCGCCTGTTGGACGTAAACCGGAATCAGGATGCTGACGAGCGCCGTCGTGGCGAACGACTGGATGAAGTCGACGCACAGGAAGGCGATCAGCGCCGGCGACTGGATGATCCATGCTGCGCCGTCAACCGGCATGACGCTGAAGAACGTGCGCGTTGTCAAGCCGAACAGCGCCGCGAGGATGCCCAGCACGAGCAGCAAGCCCGTGATGTCGCGGTAGTAGCGGTGCTGTGAAATCCAGACCATGCAGTACGCCCAGTGAACGCCCAGTATGCCCGGCGGCGACACGCAGATCAGGTCGTAGGTGCGCCGGTCATTCTCGCGGGCGATCAAGCCGCTGACGCTTGCCGCCGCCGTGATCCCGTAGAGCGTATGCGCCAGCGGCAGCAGAATCGGCGTCGACAGCAGCGACGTGTAGATGAGCAGGACGAGGAGCGGCGAGCCGATCAGCAGGATGATGATCGGGATGATGGTCAAGGCGACCGATCGCAGGCAGCCTGCCAGCGGCATGGGATTCAGGCTTGGTAGTTCAAGTTTTTCAGCGCGAACGCGCCGCAGCAGCGGCGACTGCGTGGGCGGGCGGGTGAGCGCGCGCCAGATGTGCCATGAAAGCATCAGTTTCCTCGCAGGATTGGCAGCATCGCATCGAGGTCATCGTCCATCAGGACGCGCAGCGCCAGCCACAAGCCCTGCGCGAGTACCTCGCGGGTGGCGAAAAAGACGAGCAGGACTTCAAGCGCGATGGCGATATCGAGCGTGAAGCCGGTCAGCCCGATGTCCTCATAGAGCTGCGGGATGATGAGCAGCCCGACGACCCACGTCAGCGTGTAGGCGACCACCTGCAGGAGTAGGAACGTCAGCAGCGCCCACAGCCGCGCGTCGAAGCGGTGGCGCGTGATCACCGGCACGACCAGCCCGACGAGGCTGCCGAGCACGAGCGAATGCACGTCGTCGATGTGAAAAGCAAGGCTGACGACCATGATGCCGACAAGCATCAGCGCCAACGCCTCAAACGGTCTGCCGCCATACGCGCGCGGGCTGGCGAGCGCCAGCAAACTACTCAACGTCATCACGCTGACGAAGATGAAGCGCGCGAACCAGACGCGGCGCGCCCCCTGTCCCTTAAATGTCTGGTCGTAGTACTGGCAGCCGGTGCAGATCGCCCACGTCGCGGCGAAACCGCCCTGCGGCGACATCGACAGCAGTTCGAGCGTCCCGCGTTCGCGCTCGCGGGCGATAGCGGCACTGATACGCGTCGCGAAGACTGCGCCCGCCAGCGTGCCGTGCAGCAGCATGTAGATCGCGCCCGCGCCGAGCGGCACGACGAAGATCAGGATGATCAGGATTTCGGGGAACAGGCGCAGACTGGCAAAGATAAAGCCGAACGAGAATACGAGCAGCCCGACGCGGGCGCGCATCGGCACAGGGGATGCCTCGTTTTCGCGCCGCGACAGGCTGATCATGCGCCGGAACAGCGGATGGCGGAGCGGTGGACGCTGAAGCGCATTCCAGATACGCAGCGTGACCGCGTTCATCCCGGCGGCAGCCCCCATGCCACCACGTCGGCGCTGCCGAGCGCCGGGTAGATGCCGTCGCTCAGGCTTGTGAAAATGCCGGTCGCGGTGTCGAGCGCGAGCAGCAGGTAGCCTTTGTCGTCTTCCGGCACGTTGCCGCCGAAGGCGATGTGCGTCCCGTCCGGCGACCACACGAGGCGCGGCGGATTCGGCGTGTGTTCGACGGTTGAATACCCACAGTAGGCGGTCACTTTCCGGCTGGCAACGTCGAGCACATGGATGACGGCGTTCCCGGTGTTGGCAGTCGGGTCAGCGCCGAGCAGTTCCGTCACCCAGAAGGCGAGGCGCGTCCCATCCGGCGACCAGCTCAATTCACCGGTGGCGATGCCGTTGACGCGCGCCGCGCCGTAGTCGGCGGTCAGGTCTGTCCACTGCGTCGGCGCGGGATCGCCCGGCGCGATGCCGAAAATTTCCGCGCCGATCGTCTCGCCATCAACGGCGACCGGGGCAACGTATGCCAGCCAGCGCCCGTCGGGCGACCACGCCTGCGCGTTGAAATAGGCGCGGTCTTCGCCGAGTTCGAGCGCCTGCGGGTCGACGCCCGCGTTGACGCGCATGTCGAGATAGACGAGGCTGCGTGTGAAGCGGTCGCCGTCCTGCGTTACGACCACGCCCCAGCGCCCGCCCGGCTGCACCGAGATCACGCCGTTGACGTCCAGCCGTTGGCGTTCAGCCCCGTCGAACGGCAGCAAATATGCCCCGTGTCCCGGAGTCCAGACGAGGAAAGCGTTGCTCGACCACCATTCGACGTCCGCCGCGTTCTCGATGACAAGCGATCGCTGCGTGCCGTCAAGTCTCATGCGGTTGAAGGCGTTGGTCAGGTCGTTGAAATAGGTGATCCAGCGGGCGTCGGGCGACAGGCGGCAGTGCGTCGTACACGGCGCGGTTTCGGGCAGCGGGTAGCGGCGCGCGCTGTCGATGTTGTAGACCCACAGCGCCGAGCGGTCGAACGTCGTCAGGATGATTCCGCCGGGTTGAAATTCGCGCGCGCGCTCCTGTATGCCAACCGGCGGGCATATCTCCTGCAAGCCGGCTTCCGCGCCGGCAGGCAGGCTGGTCAACAGTATGATAATGAACGAGAGGGCGAGTAGGCGTATCATCCGTAAATCTTCTTGTAGAGCTTTTCTTCCGGCGTCAGCGGTTTCTCGATGTGTTCAACGCGAAATACATGGATCGCGCTGCTGCGTCCCGCCGCGCCGCCGTCGGCGATGAACAAGTGATCGGCGTACAGCAGGCAGTC
>JAEVZT010000043.1 GCA_023392115.1 Chloroflexota bacterium | reverse complement strand
CCGAGCGCGATCGCTTCTTCCGGCTCGACGACGCCGATGCCCTGCGTGCGGTCGACCCACAGCGGGTTGTTGGTCAGCAGCTTCTCGTAATCGTCGACCTTCGCCGGGAAGTAATTGACGAAGCGTTCGAGCGCCGGCAGGAATTCCGGCACGATGTCGCGCCACAAGCCGCCGGGGCGGATGTAGCTCGTCATCATGCGCTGACCGGAGAGCAGCTCGAAGATGTCGAGGATGAATTCGCGCTCGCGGAAGCAGTACAGGAAAACGCTCATCGCGCCCATGTCGAGTGCGTGCGTGCCCAGCCAGACCAGATGGCTGTTGATGCGCGTCAGTTCGAGGCATATGACGCGGACGACCTGCGCGCGTTCGGGAACATCCAACTCGACCAGCTTCTCGATCGCCATCGAGAAGACCATGTTGTTGTTCATCGGCGCGAGGTAGTCCATGCGATCGGTCAACGTGACCGCTTTTTCGTAGGTCTTGGACTCGATGTTCTTCTCGATGCCTGTGTGCAGATAGCCGATGTCCGGCAGGCAGGTGACGATCTGTTCGCCGTCGAGTTCGAGCAGCAGGCGCAGCACGCCGTGTGTGCTGGGGTGGTGCGGACCCATGTTGAGCAGCATCGTCTCGCCGGTCATCGCGCGTTCGGAAACCAGACCGCGCAGTTCCTCGACGCTGCCTTCCCATGTCTTTACGGCATCTGGGGAAGTCCCCATTAAACTTGTATCGCCCATGTGTTTTCTCTCCGCTCCCTACTCTTTAGCGAACGGCTTGTGTTTGACAATGCTGTCGACGTTGAACGAGAACATGACCGTCTCATACCCCAGTGGGTAATCGCGGCGCAGGGGATGTCCGTCCCAGTCGTCGGGCAGCAGGAGCCGGCGCAGATCGGGGTGTCCTTCGAAGATGATCCCCATCATGTCGTAGATTTCGCGCTCCAGCCAATTCGCGGCGGGCCAGACGACGGTCAGCGATGGCACGACCGGTTCATCTTCGTGCAAGTAGACCTTCAGTCGGATGCGACGGTTGTAGAGCATCGAATACAGGTGATAGGCGATGCCGAACCGACCCGGACGGTTGTAGTCGGGGTAGTAGTCCACCGAGCTGATGTCCGACAGGTAGTTGTAGATCAACCCGCCGGTGTCGCGCACGTAACGCGCGACGTTGACAATCTGCTTGGGGTCAATCACCAGCGTCGTTTCGCCGCTAAAGCTGTGTGTATCGAGCACGGCGTCCGGGAATGCTTCTTTGACAGTCGTGACCGGATCGAGGGGCTGTGGAATCTGCATGGTCATCTTTTTCTTTCACCCAGTCGACCAGACGCTCGCCACGCACCTTCTCGTGCAGCGTCAGGAAACCGTGAATGAGCTGTTCAGGGCGCGGCGGGCAGCCGGCAACATAGACATCCACCGGCACGATTTCGTCGACGCCCTGCACGACGGCATAGTTGTTATAGACGCCGCCGGACGACGCGCAGTCGCCCATCGCCAGCACCCACTTCGGCGACGCCATCTGGTCGTAAAGCTGGCGCACGACCGGCGCCATCTTGCGCGTCACGCGCCCGGCGACGATCATCAGATCGGCTTGGCGCGGGCTGGCACGGTTCAACTCCATGCCGAAGCGCGACATATCGTAATTGGACGCCTGTGTCGACATCATCTCGATGGCGCAGCAGGCAAGCCCGAACAGGAGGGGCCACATCGCACCGGTGCGCCCCCAGTTGACCGCTTCGTCAAGCGTCGTCGTGACGACGCCAAGATTGCCAAGTTTTGAGGAGACTACTCCCATTCCAACGCTCCCACTCTCCACTCGTAGATCAAACCGATTGTCAGCACTAGGATAAAAATGCCCATCGTGATGAAGGCATATAAGCCAAGGTCGCGGAAGACAACTGCCCACGGGAGAAAGAAGATGACTTCGATGTCAAACAGGATGAACAACACGGCGACGAGGTAGAAACGTACCGGGTAGCGCCGGTTTGCCGGACCGATCGGTTTCATGCCGCTCTCGTAAGGGGCGGTTTTGCGCGACGTCGGGCGGTGCGGTCCGAATAGTCTGGAAAGGTAGAGGACGAGGATTGATACTAGAACCGAAATCACTAGCAATACGCCGATTGGCGCGAATTCCTGTAGGGTTGGCATCGTATCACACCCGGGGAGTTGAACTCGATTGTTCAAATTGGAACAAATAAACTAAACCTAGATTAACATAATGAGGGGGCGTAGTCAAGGAATTATCAACCCTTCAGCTCGTCTCTTGGCGGGGTGGCGCTTCTTTGATACAGTTACTGCGCCACAACCTTCTGGAGAAGCAAAAACATGCGAGACACGAGCGATCTCAGCAGCGCCATGAGCAACGATGTCAAGCTGCTCGGCGGACTGCTTGGTAGGGTGATCCGCGAGCAGCACGGCGACGCGGCGTTCGACCTTGTCGAACAGGTGCGCGCCGACGCCAAAGCGCGCCGCCGGGGCGATCCTGATGCTGCCGCCCAACTGCAAGCGACGATCGACGGTCTCGACCTGAACGCGCTGCGTATTCTAACCAAAGCCTTCAGTAATTACTTCCAATTGATCAATATTGCCGAGGATCAGCAGCGGATTCGCGTCCTGCGCGGGCGCGAAGCGCGCGGTTTGCTGCAAGAGTCGATTGAAGCGGCGGTGCGCGTCCTGCGCGCGTCGGGGATCGACGCGGCGGGGATGCGCACGCTGATCAAGCAGATCAGCGTGCGCCTTGTCGTCACGGCGCACCCATCCGAGGCGAAGCGCAAGGAAGTGCTGATCAAGCTGCGCCACGTCGCACAGATGATGCTCGACCGCGACGGTCGAATCTTGCTGCCACGCGAGACTCGCGCGCTTGAAATGGCGCTGATCGAGGAGATTGAGGAGCTGTGGCAGACGCGCCCGACGCGCTCCAGCCGCCCGACGGTCGCCGATGAGGTCGACTTTGGCTTGTACTTCATCACGTCGGTCATCATGGACGTGACGCTCGACATCTACGACGATCTGCGCGCGGCGCTGATCGCCAATTATCCCGACGAGGACTGGAATACGCTGCCGCCGCTGCTCCAATTCGCCTCGTGGATCGGCGGTGACCGCGATGGCAATCCTAACGTCACCGCCGACGTGACACTTGACACGCTGGCGCTGCTGCGGAATGCGGCGCGCGAGGCGTATCTTGACGAGATCGTCTTCCTGCAAGAACACCTGACGCAGTCGCTTGACGAGGTGAACGTGTCGCGCGAACTGCTCGAATGGGTGCAGGCGGGTGGCTTCCCGACGCGCGCCCATGACGAGGTCTACCGTCAGGCAATGCACATGATCTGGGAGAAGCTGAACGCCGACGGTTACCGGTCGGGCGACGACCTCTACGCCGACCTGCGGCTGGTGTCCGACAGCCTGATCGAGAATCGCGGCGGGTACGTAGCGCGCGGCACGCTCTACCGGCTGATGGAAAAGGTACGCCTGTTTGGGCTGCACCTCGTCCCGCTTGACATTCGCGAGGACGCGCGCCTGCACCGCTCGACGCTCGACGAACTGATGCGCTGTTATGGTCAGGTGACGGAATACACCGCGCTGCCGGAAGCCGAAAAGCAGGCGATCCTCAACCGCGAGCTCGCCGGAATGCGCCCGCTGTTCCCGATCGAGCCTGCGTTTTCCGAGACGACCAACCGCGTGATCGCCACATGGCGCATGATCGCACAGGCGCACCGGCGCTACGGCACACGGGTCATCGACAGCGTGATCGCCAGCATGAGCACCGCGCCGAGCGACATCCTGTCGATGCTGCTGTTCGCCCGCGAAGTTGGCGTCAGCGAGCAGGTCGATCTCGTGCCGCTGTTCGAGACGATCGAGGACTTGCAGCACGCATCGGCGATCATGGAAGCGCTGTTCGAGAATCCGGTCTACATGACGCATCTGCGCACGCGCGGCATGCGCCAGCAGATCATGCTTGGCTATTCGGACAGCAATAAGGACGGCGGCTACCTGTCGTCGAACTGGAGTCTCTACGTCGCGCAGCAGGCGCTCTCCGAGACGTGCGCCCGCTACGGCGTCGATCTCGAACTATTTCACGGGCGCGGCGGCAGCATTGGGCGCGGTGGAGGTCCGACCAACCGGGCGATCCTGTCGCAGCCGCCGCTTGTCATGCGCGGACGGATCAAAATCACCGAACAGGGCGAAGTCATCGCCTACCGCTACAGCAATACCCACATCGCCCGGCGACACTTGCAGCAGGTGATGCACGCCGTCCTGCTGGCGCTCGGCGCGCCGTCCGAGCTTGAGGTGCGTCCGGAATGGCGTGACGCGATGGATGTCCTGTCGACAACCGGCGAGACTGCCTACCGCAAATTCGTCTACGAGACGCCCGGCTTCCTTGATTACTGGTATCAGGCGACGCCGATCAATGAACTGGCGCGCCTGCCCATCGGCAGCCGACCGGCGAAGCGCAGCAAAGGCGGCTTCGAGACGGTGCGCGCCATCCCGTGGATGTTCTCATGGACGCAGAGCCGCGCCATCATCCCCAGTTGGTTCGGCGTCGGCACGGCGCTTGATGCTTTCTGTCGCGAGCACGACGGCGGCTTAGAACTGCTGCGCACGATGTATCACGAGTGGCCCTTCTTTCAGGCGCTGATCGAGAATGTCGAGCTTGATCTGGCGAAAGCTGACATGGGGATCGCCTCGCTTTACGCCTCGCTGGTGACGGAAGACGCCTTGCGCCATGAAATCTTCTCGAAGATGTCGGCGGAACACACGCTCGCCTGCCATCAGGTGTCCGCCATCCTGAACCAGCGCGAACTGCTCGACCATTCGCCCGTCTTGCAGCGCTCGATTGAGCGGCGCAATCCGTATGTTGACCCGCTCAATTTCATTCAGGTGGCGGTGCTGCGCAAGCTGCGGACGCTGTCGCCGGGGACGGACAAGTACGACACACTGCTCGGCGCGGTACTGGCGACCGTCAACGGCATCGCGGCGGGGATGAAGACGACAGGCTAGACGAAACAAACAAGGGCGCTCTGCCAAAGCGCCCCTGCCAGTCATTTTACGGATACTGCCTGAATCGGCTAGACGAACTGCAATTCCCCTGTCGCGGGTTCGGGCGCGGCTTTCGGCGTTGGGTCTGATCCAAGTGTCCGCCGCAGGAATTCCTTGACGGTATCGACCGCCACCGCCACGCCGACGTTTGGTCCGGTGATCATCGTGTTAACGCCGATCAGCCGCCCCTGCACGTCAACCAGCGGTCCGCCGGAATTGCCCGGACGCAAGTGCAGGTCGACTACAACCCAGTCCTGCGAGACGACCGGCAGTTCGGGAATCTGCTTGCCGACCCCAATGACCACGCCGCCGGTCGCCGCGTTGGTGATGCCCCACGGATGACCGAGCGCCATCACCCACTGACCGGGCTGAAGCTGGCGCGAATTGCCAAGCTGGATCGTCGGCTGGTGGCTGCCTTCAACCGCCAGCGCCGCCAGATCGCGCTCGTCATCGCGGGCGATGACTTTGGCTGCCAATACCTGCCCGTCATACAGGGCGACGCGCAGCGGTCCGTGCCGCGCGACGTGCGCGTTGGTGATGATCAACCCGTCTTCGTGCCAGATCGTCCCCGCACCCGCGCCGCGCGACTCGTCGCGCACCTGAACGACGCTCCGGCAGACACCGGAAACCATCGCCGAAAGCTCGCCGTTGATCTGTTCCAAGAGTCCCGGCACGGTCTTTGCTCCTTCTGTTATTGGCGCTCGCCAATCGTCAAATTCAAGTCCTGCGTCTGACCGCCGCGCACGATGCGCGCCGTCACCGCCTTGCCGACCCGGTCGCCGCTCAACGCCGCCAGCAGATCGTCCATGTGGCGGACGGGCTGCCCGTCAAGCGCGATCAGCGTGTCGCCGAGCAGCAAGCCGCCCTGTTCGGCGGGGCTGTTGCTTTCGACTCCGGCGACGAGCAAGCCGCTGTCCTGCTCGACGGTTTCGGCGATGTTGGCGGGCAGGCGAACCGGCTGCGCGCTCACGCCGAGGAAGCCGCGCCGGACGCGCCCGTGCTGCTGAAGCGTCTGCGCGACGCGCTGGATGGTCGCTGCCGGAAGCGTTAGGCTGACGCCGCGCGCCAGCGCCGAGCTGTTCATGCCGAGGATCTGCCCGCCGGCGCTGACGAGCGCGCCGCCCGAGAAGCCCGGATACATGACGACGTCGGTCTGCAAGTAGCTGTCGATCGTGCCGCCCGCCGACGTGCGCCACGCCTCGCCGACCGCGCTGACGATGCCGAGCGTCGCCTGAACGTCGTCATCCGGACGCCCGATCGCCAGCACGAGATGCCCGACCTTCGCGCCGTCCGTCAGCCAGTTCGCCGGGGTTAGCCCGCCGCTCTCGACGCGCAGGACGGCGATGTCGGTGGTCGGGTCGCGCCCGACGAGCGTCGCCGTGACCTTCTCGCCGTTCGGCAGCCCGATACGGATGTTCTCGTCGCGTTCGACGACGTGATGGGCGGTGACGATCAAGCCGTCTTCCGCGAGGACAATGCCGCTAGCCGCCATACGCCGGCGACCCTCGACGCGGACGATGCTCCGGCTCGCCGTTTCGACGGTCGCCGCCAGATCGTTCGAAAGATTCTGTAACACTTCTGCCATACGTCTCACTCCCTGCTGCTTGAGGTCTACGTTTCATTAAAGCGGAAAGCGCGCGCAGGCACACCGCCCCTTGTGCGAGGTGGATGCCTGATAAAACGGTTAGTTGGAATATCCCCGATCGTTGAGATTGACTGCCGCTAGAGAGTGATCAAGCCGAGGCGCGTCGCGCGGACGACGGCTTCGGTGCGGCTCTGCGCGCCGAGCTTGGTCAGAATGGCGTTGACGTGGAACTTGACCGTGTGTTCGCTGATATGCAGGCGCGCGGCGATCGTCTTATTCGGCAGCCCTTCGGCGATCAGGTTGATGACTTCAAGCTCGCGCGCCGTCAGCGCATCGACCGGCGCGGCGCTGCCGCCGGGATGTGAAGGGTCGATACGGGCGCTGTCGGCGAAGACCGCGTCGGCGATCTCGCCGTCAAGCGCCATGATACCGCGGGCGACGGCGTTGACGGCTGCCGTCAGGTCGCCGCTGCTCGCGTGCTGAAGCAGCAAGCCGCGCGCGCCCGCGCCGAGGAGGGTTGGCGCTGCCTCGATCGCGCTGCTCAAGTCTGCCAGCAGCGCCACGACCGGCAGGCGGGCATCGCGCGCGTCTGCCAGCCGGTCAAGATGCTGAAGTGGTTCCCAATCCATATCCCAGACGACGATATCCGGGTGGTAAATGGCGATCGCGTCGGGCAGGTCACCTTCTCCGGCGACCTGCCCGACGATGTTCAATCCGGGTTGATCGCTCAATAAGGCGGCTAAGCCGGCGCGGGCGAGCGGGCTGCCGGCAATCACGAGCACGCGCAGATCGTTCAATGGCGTCTGTCTTCCAGTTGGATGCATTCAACAATGCCCTATTATGTGCCCGCCCGCGTTAGAGACTCATCAGCGCACGGGGAAATACGGGAAAAACGGAAACTCGGCAGAAAGTCCGATGTTCAATAAGCCAAATTCAACGTACAGTTAGGTTGGGGGTGCTGCTCGACGGGTGGCGGTGTCCTCGCATTTAGTTTCATGTCGCACTGAGAGGATCGTATGCTCAGAAAACGCAGCTTCTTTGCACTCTTATTGATTTGTCTGCTCCTGCCCGCGGTCGCACAGGCGCAAACCGGCATCGCCATTGACTGTGGCGATGGGGTGGTCTTTGACAACGGTGTTGAAGTCGTCGTCCGCGAGATGCGCTCCGGTTTCGACTACCGGGCGACGGCGATCGGGATAAACGGGTTTAACCCGGTGCTTGCAATTATCGATGAAGCGGACAATTTCGCGTGCAGCGACGACAGCGGCGCTGTCGATTACGCGGCGGAACTGCCGACGGCAGGTGCTGTCGCCGGGTCTAGACAGACGGCACAGCTCACCTTCAGCCAGATTACCGGTCAACCGCTGGCGAACGTCTCGATGATCGTCGGCGGCTACGGCGGTCAAGGCGGCGAATTCCTTCTCGTGATCGAAGGTATGGGCGTGACGGCGGCGGATAACGCGGGCGATCCCTTTGTCGTCAACGTGACGCCGGGCATGGTTGCGTCGGGCGTGCCGCTTACGGCTTATATGCTGAGCCGCGGCGGCAACCTCGATCCGCTGATGTACATCAGCGATCTTGACTACAACGTCCTCACCGATGGCGATGGAAATGAGATCTTCTGCGACGACGCGGGCAACACCTCGCTCTGTTGGGGGACATCCGTGTCGCTCGACGGCTTCTGGGTGAACATTGAAGCCGGAACGCTACCCTCCGCGAGTTATGAGCCGATGATCATGCTCGGGCTGGAAGGGATGCAGATCGACGCGCCCGGTCAGCTCCTCTTGCAGTACA
>JAEVZT010000652.1 GCA_023392115.1 Chloroflexota bacterium | reverse complement strand
GTGCGCGCCATCGTCCTGCCGATGCTCACGCCCTTGCGCAGGTGGTCGAGGAGGAAGGTTTCGGCGCGTCGAATTTGATCCGGCAGCGTGCCGCCGATGTCGTAACGGCTGAAACTATCGCTCATGGTTTCACCGGCGAAGCGCGCCGCCGTGATCTCTGCGCCGCGCATGAAGCGCTGCGGGTCTTTGCCAAACAGCAGGAGTCCGGCGTTGGTCGGGCGCAGTCGCCCGTCTTGACGGACGAGACAGCCGCGCCGCAGCAGCACGTTTTCGGCGTTGGCTTCACCCTGACCGAGCAGGCTGGCGGCGTATGCCTTCGCCTTGTCCCAGTCGATGTCTTCGATGCTCGCGCCGTATGCGATCTCCGTTTCGAGGCTCACTTCGCCGCGCTGGATCAACAGGCGGCGCAGGTCGCGCGGCTTGAGCGGCGTGTTGTCGACGCCCTGCCGGAACAGGTAGCGCCCGTCGTGCGAGTAGACGTGCGGCATTCCCGGCGGAATGTGAACGGTGACGACCTGCTTCTCGCGCGCCTGCCCGGTGCGCGGCATGGGGATGATCAGTGGCGGTTCGATCGCCAGTGCCGCCTGCAAGACGCGGTCGATGGCTGATGCCGGGTCGCGCACGCCGATGACTGTGCCGGTGGGACCGATGACGCCGAGCAGCAGCGTGCCGCCGCGCGCATTCGCCATCGCCGTCATCGCCACCGCGATCGTGTCGACTGCCGCGCCCTCGCTCAGCCATTCCAACCTTTCGGAACGACCGCCCTTGATCAGTTCCCCCAGATCGTCGCCAGTCATTTAATCGTCCGCTTCAGCCTCGTCCTCTTTCTCGCGTTCACGGCGGAGACGGTCGAGCTTGCGCTCGCCTTCAGGTAAATCGAGCAGCACAAGATCAAGCACCTGCTGCATGGTCGTGACCGGGTGAATGTTGAGCGCGTTGAGCGCGTCCTTCGGAATATCGACGAGTTCCTTCTCGTTTTGTGCCGGAAGGATGATGTTTTTGATCCGCGCCCGCCGTGCCGCCAGCACCTTTTCCTTAATGCCGCCGACCGGCAGGACTCTGCCGCGCAGGGTGATTTCGCCGGTCATGGCGAAGTCGCTGCGCACCTTGCGCTCCGTGAATGCCGAGATGATCGCCGTCGCCAGCGTAATACCGGCGGACGGTCCCTCTTTCGGGACGGCACCTTCGGGCAGGTGAACGTGAACGTCAAAGTTCTCGAAGTCGTCGTGCGGCACGTTGAGTTCGTCGGCGCGCCAGCGCAGATAGCTCAATGCCGCCTGTGCCGATTCCTGCATCACGTCGCCGAGCGATCCGGTCATCAGCAGCGAGCCTTTGCCGGGCAGCACCGAGACTTCGATCGTCAGGATGTCGCCGCCGAACGGCGTCCACGCCATGCCGGTCGCCACGCCGACGTCGTCCTGATCGTTGGCGCGGATGTCGTCGAACGGCGCGGGTCCCAGATAGCGCCGGATGTGGCTTTCGCCGATCTGGTGCGGGTGGCGTTTGCCTTCCGCCAGTGAGCGCGCGACCTTGCGGCAGACGTTGGCGATTTCGCGGCTCAAGTTGCGGACGCCCGCTTCATAAGTGTACTCGCGGATCAGCGTTTGCAGCGCCTGATTCTCAAACGTCACGTCCTGCCCCTGCAAGCCGTTCGCCTCGATCTGCTTCGGGATCAGGAACTTGCGCGCGATGGCGACCTTTTCTTCCTCGGTGTAACCGTTCAACTCGATCAGTTCCAGCCGGTCGAGCAGGGCGGGCGGCAGCGGGTCGAGGTCGTTCGCCGTCGTGATGAACATGATCTTCGACAGGTCGTAAGGCACGTCGAGGTAATGGTCGAAGAAGGCGTGGTTCTGCTCCGGGTCGAGGATTTCAAGCAGCGCCGCCGCCGGGTCGCCGTGAAAGTCCATGCCGAGCTTGTCGATCTCGTCGAGCATGAAGACCGGATTGATCGTCCCGGCGCGGCGCATCGTCTGGATGATGCGACCCGGCAGCGCGCCGATGTACGTCCGACGATGCCCGCGAATTTCGGCTTCGTCGCGCACGCCGCCGAGGCTGACGCGGACGAATTCGCGCCCAAGCGCTTCGGCGATGCTCTTGCCGAGTGACGTCTTGCCGACGCCGGGCGGTCCGACAAAGCACAGGATCGGGCTGTTGGTCTGTTCCGGCGCGAGCTTGCGCACGGCAATGTATTCGAGGATGCGATCCTTCACCTTCGGCAAGCCGTAGTGTTCTTGATCGAGAATCTTCTTGGCGCGTTTGACGTCAAGTTGATCGTCGGTGTACGTCTTCCACGGAATCGAGGTTAGCCAGTCGATGTACGTTCGCACCATGCCGACTTCAGGCGACATCGGCGTCATCATCGCCAGCCGCGACAGTTCCTTCGCCGCCTTTTCGTGCGCTTCCGGCGACATATCCGCCGCCAGAATCTGCTCGCGCACGTCGTCAAGCTCCTGCTGGAAGGCGTCTTCCTCGCCCAGTTCAGTCTGGATGACGCGCATCTGCTCGCGCAGGTAGATTTCGCGCTGCGTGCGATCCATCTCCTGATGCACCTGACTGGTGATCTCGTCCTTGAGTTCGAGGACGCTCAATTCCTGTCCGAGCAGTTCGGCGACGCGGCTCAGGCGCTCGCCCGTGTCGAGCTGTTCAAGCAGGCTCTGGCGGTCTTCAAGCGGCAGAGTGAGCGTCGAGGAGATCAGGTCGGCAAGCCAGCCCGGCTGACTGGCGTTGAGCGCGTACAGCAGGACTTCTTCGGGGATGTTGTCGTTCAGGTCGACGGCGCGGCGGAACAGATTCATGACCGCCTGCATCGTCGCGCTTGATTTACGCGAGCTGGCGCCGGTTTCCTGCAGCACGCGCGCGCGGGCGATCATGTACGGGTCGGTTTGCGTGAACTCGACGATCTGCACGCGCCGCCGTCCCTGACCGAGCGCGCTTTGACTCTCGTCGGGCAGGCGCAGCACGCGCCCGATGGCGATTTCCGCGCCGATGCTGAACAGGTCTTCCGGCTTCGGGTCGGGGATCAGGCTGTCGCGCAGCGCCACGCCGATCACCGTCTGCGGGACTTCATTGGCGGCTTCGGCAGCCATGATCGCCCGTTTGCTCCGCAGCGGGATCGGCGAGACGACGTTCGGGAAAATGACAATATCGCGCAGGGGGATGACCGGGCAGGTAATGAGCCCGTCGTCATCCCCCTCGGCGTTTTCTACGTTGTAGAATTGGTGAATTCCAGTCGGGTCACTCAACGCGGGATGTCCTCAAACAAAAACAGGTGGTAACGGTAGGGGGAATAGTCTTATTCTAGCCCATTACCGCCGTAGCGTAAAGCGTAATTTTTCTTTTGTATAACCTCACCCTGCTTGCTTCGCAAGCCGTCCCTCACCCTAAGCGAAGCGGCGACAGGGACAATGATGCACGGGTTTTTGCTCCTCGCCTTACGGAGAGGGGCGGTTGAGCGCAGCGAAACGGGGTGAGGTTTGGCAGAGCGCGATTGAATACCGGGCAAGCCTAAGCTAGACTAGGGCGGTTTTGGGACAAGGAAGTTGGTTTCATG
>JAEVZT010000612.1 GCA_023392115.1 Chloroflexota bacterium | reverse complement strand
GCCTGATCCGATCGTCCCGACGACGATCGTCCTGACTGAAGCGGCGCTGCGCGACATGGTGGCGGCGCTGGAGTCGGCACCGGCGATCGCCTTTGACACCGAAACGACGAGCACCGATCCGCTGACGGGCGACCTTGTCGGCATTTCACTGTCGACCGACGGACGGTCGGCGTATTACATCCCGGTCGGTCACGCGAAAGGCGAGCAGCTGCCGCTCGATCAGGTGCTGGACGCGATTCGCCCGGCGATGACCAATCCGCATATTCCCAAGTACGCGCACAACGCCGACTACGATCTGTTGATGCTCCAGCGCTATGGCGTCGATGTGCAGCCAATCACCTTCGACACGATGATCGCCGAGTGGCTGCGCGACCCGCTGAACGGCAATCTCGGTTTGAAACGGCTGACGTATGCCCGTCTGGGCGCGCAGATGACGCAGATCAGCGACCTGATCGGCACAGGCAAGAACCAGATCACGATGGATAGGATCGCCATCGAACGCGCCGCGCCGTATGCCGGCGACGATGCCGCCTGCACCTATCAGCTGGTCGAACCGCTGCGCGCTGATCTCCAACGCCGCCCCGACGATCCCCCCGTTGACCGACTGTGGAATGTGCCGCTGGTCGCGCCGATGCGGGTATTAGAAGAAATCGAGATGCCGCTCGTGCCGGTGATCGCCGCGCTCGAGCAGCAAGGCGTTCTGCTCGACACCGCCTATCTGGCGAAACTGAGCGTTCAACTTGGCGAACGGCTCGCGGAGCTCGAAGCCGAAGTCTACGACTTGAGTGGCGGTTACGGACGCTTCAACATTAACAGCCCGAAGCAGCTTAACGACGTGCTGTTCGGCAAGCTCGGCTTGAGCGCCGAGGGGCTGCGCAAGACAACACACGGCTATTCGACGGCTGCCGACGTGCTCGAAAACATGCGCGGCGACCACCCCATCATCGAGAAAATCTTGCAGTACCGCGAGCTGAGCAAGCTCAAAGGGACGTATGTCGACGCGCTGCCCGCACTGATCAACCCGCGCACGGGGCGCGTGCATACAAGCTACCACCAGACCGGCGCGAGCACCGGACGCATGAGCAGCAGCAATCCCAACTTGCAGAATATCCCGATTCGCACCGAGATTGGGCGCGAAGTGCGGCGGGCGTTCATCGCGCCGCCGGGCATGGCGCTGCTAGCGGTTGATTACAGTCAGGTTGAACTGCGAATCATGGCGCACGTCTCGAAAGAGCCCACGCTGCTGAACGCGTTTGAGCAGGGGCAGGACATTCACGCCGCGACCGCCGCGATGATTCACGGCGTGCCGCTCGACAAGGTGACGAAGGAACAGCGCATCTTCGCCAAGCGAGTCAACTTCGGCATCCTCTACGGCATGGGCGCGTTCCGGCTCGCCCGCGACAGTGACCTCACGCTCGGGCAGGCGCAGGAGTTCATCAACACGTATTTCCGCCAGCTACCAAACGTCAAGGGGTACATCGACGGAACGATCAAGCTGGCACACGAGCAGGGGTTCCTGACGACGCTGTTCGGCAGGCGGCGCACGTTCCCCGGTCTCCATCACGGCAACCGCAACCTGCGCCAGCAGTCCGAACGCGAAGCGATCAACATGCCCATTCAAGGGACGGCGGCGGACATCATCAAGCTGGCGATGACGCGGCTGTACAACGCACTGCGCGATCGTCAGTCCGGCGCGCGGATGATCCTGCAAGTTCACGACGAACTGGTGCTCGAAGTGCCGGAAGATGAACTCGTGCCGACCGCCGACCTCGTCGTTCGGACGATGGAGAGCGCCGCCGACCTCGACGCGCCGCTCCGCGCCAACGCGCAGTCCGGCTCAAACTGGCGCGATGTGAAAGAATTATAGGTGAAGTGCTGAGTACCGAGTGCTGAGTGCTGAGAGAAGAAAAGCAGATGTTGTGCAGGGATAAGTAAAGTCCCTAGGTATTTCTTAGCCTCAGTACTCAGTACTTTGTACTCAGTACTCTTCCTGTTACCTCTTATGTTTCGAAGATTGCTCCCGTGTTATACTACCTTTACATTGTGCATTTTTCACCACCGTAGAAGACAGGCATCATGCGCCATTTTGTCGATCTCAATGATTGGTCGAGCGCGGAACTTCAAGACCTGCTCGATTTGGCAGCGTTTCTGAAGATGGAGTGGCGCACCGGCGGTAACAAGCCGGTGCTGAAGGGCAAGGCGCTGGCGATGATCTTCCAAAAACCATCGCTGCGCACGCGCATCTCTTTCGAAATGGGGATGCAGCACCTTGGCGGGCACGCGCTTTACCTCGCGCCCGACGAGATTGGACTGGGCAAGCGCGAGAGCGTTCCCGACATCGCGCGCGTCGTATCGAGCTACGTGCAGGGCATAATGGCGCGCGTGTTTTCGCATGAGCACATGCTGCAGCTCGCGCAGTATTCGAGCGTGCCGGTGATCAACGGCTTGAGCGATGCGCAGCACCCGTGTCAGGCGATGGCAGACCTGATGACGATACGGGAGCGCTTCGGCAAACTGGAAGGCTTGCGCGTCGTCTTTGTCGGCGACGGCAACAATGTCGCCGCCTCGCTGATGCAGGCTGCGGCGCACTTTGGCGTCCATTTTGCGATCGCGACGCCGCCCGGGTATGAACTGCCGGAAGAGATGATCGACAGCGTCGCCGCGTTCGCGGAAAGCACCGGCGGGTCGCTGCAAATGTTCCACAACCCGGTCGAAGCGGTGCGTGAAGCCGACGTCATCTACACCGACACATGGGTGAGTATGGGACAGGAAGCCCAGACCGCCCAGCGCGTCATCGCGTTTGCCGATTATCAGGTCAATGACGCGCTGCTGAAACGCGCGTCGAAGGACGCGATCGTCATGCACTGTCTGCCCGCGCACCGCGGACAGGAGATCACCGACGAAGTCGCCGACGGTCCGCAGTCCGCAGTTTTCCAGCAGGCTGAAAATCGCCTGCACGCGCAGAAGGCGATTCTGGTAACACTGATGAGTTAGAGAATTGGGTAACTATGCCCGGAAATCGTGAAGCCTACGAGCAGGCGATGAATGCAGGTCACAACGCCGCTTGGGATCAGGAATGGGCGCTCGCTGTTGCCGCTTATGGACGGGCGATACAGGAATTCCCCGACGACCCAGAAGCTCACATCCATCTCGGCTTGGGGCTGCTGGAGATCGGGCGGCTGGACGACGCACTCAAGGTCTACACGCGCGCGCACCAGCTCGCCCCGGACGACCCGATCCCGCTGGAAAAGAGCGCCGATGTCCTTGAACGGATGGGGCGTTTGCGCGAAGCGGCGCAGCAGTACGTCAATGTCTCCGAAGTCTACCTGAGCCAGCGCGATCTGGATAAGGCGATCGGCAACTGGGAGCGCGCGACGCATTTGACGCCGGGCTTGATCCCGATTCACGCCAAACTCGCACAGGCATACGAGCGAATCGGCGACAAAAAGAAGGCGATCCACGAATACCTGACGCTGGCGTTCAACTTCCGGCGCATGAACGACGCCGAACGCGCGATCAAGGCGGCACAGCGAGCGCTGCGGCTTGACCGCAATAACTCACAGGTGCTGAACACGATCCGCGCGCTCGAAGCGGGACGAGACATTCTGCCGCCGTCTGATGACGGCGTGGCACACAGCATGGCGCAGACAGAGCGTTTCGACCGTCCGTCGAAAGCGACGCAGACGCTCGAACAGGCGAGAGTTGGTGACTCTGACCCGCTCGGTCCGCTCGGTGAGGCGATGGCTTACGCGCTCGGCATGCTGGCGGCGGCGGTCATGGAAGGCGAAGCGATGGTTGTTGCCGCCGATGCGCTGCAAGCGATGGAAGCGCACCGGCAGGGCGTCTACGGCGAGGCGGTCGCCGCTTATACGCGCGCCGACTCGCGCTTGAAACATCCCGCGATCAAGCTGAACCTCGGCGGGCTGTATCTGCTTCAAGACCGGTATGAGGACGCGCTTAAGCCGCTCACTGAAGTCACCGAACATCCATTCATGGGGGCGGGGGCGTATCACGGGATCGGGCGGGTCTACATCAAACTCAATAAGCACCAGCAGGCGGCGCGCTACCTGCTTCAGGCGCTGCAGCGGGCGGACGCACAGATTTCAAGCGACATCACCGGCGAGCCACCGCCAGAACTGATTTACGATCAGGTCGGCGTGATCGTCAGCAGGACGAGCGAAGACTCGCTGAGGTCGATTAACAACCGCTTTGTCGACATGCTGAGCGGCAAGGAATGGAAACAGCGCCTCATCGACGCGCGCCGCCAGCTCGAAGAAATCCTGCGCGAACAGGGCGAGAAGGGCGTCATCGACTTCCTGACCGCACCGGAAGGCGACAGGCTGGCGCAGGCGATCACGCAGATCGACAGCTACACGCGCCGCGGTTTGTACACGCTGGCAATGGACGTCGCTCACGCCGCCGTCGAATACGCGGCGAACTACCTGCCGCTGCACACGCGCATGGCGGACGTCATGATCCAAGAGGGGCGCATCCGCAACGCGATTACCAAGTACAACGTCATCGCGCGGACGTATCTCGCGCGCGGCGAAAACGAGCGCGCGCGTGACATCCTTCAAAGTGTGTTGGAAATGGCTCCGCTCGACGTGTCGGTGCGCGAGAGCCTGATTGAGCTGCTTGAAGGCGAGGAACGCTGGGACGAGGCGCTCGACCAGTATATCGACCTCGCCGACACACATCACCAGTTAGGCAATTTCGACATGTCGCGCGAGACTTATGTGCTGGCGGAGCGCATCGCCCAGCGCGTCAACGCCTCGCCGGAAAAGCTGGTACGCATCAAGCACCGCATCGCCGATATCGACCAGATGCGGCTTGACATTCGTAAGGCGCAGAAGCTGTACGAGGAGATCATCCAGCTTGCGCCGGACGACGAGCGCGCGCACCGGATGCTCGTCGATTTGAATTACCGGCAGGGCAATCAGGTCGAAGCGATCCGGCGGCTTGACAAGCTGCTCGGGTTGTATGCGCGCAACAAGCAGGTCAACCGGATCACGCAGATTCTCGAAGAACTCGTGACGCTGTACCCGAATGATACCGGGC